>JANOEZ010000308.1:0-7903 GCA_031413335.1 Nitrospirota bacterium | reverse complement strand
GGTGCGGAAGCGAACGGGTATGCCACGACGCTTGGCAGCTCCCAACGCTAGATGGAGCCAGACAGCGCGGCGAGCGTCATCTCGATGCGGGGCTGGTGGGCATCGCGCGATTTGTAGAGGTGTATTTCGACCACGCGGTTGTCGTTGAGGCCGAGCGCTTCGCAGAGCGCGTCCTGCGCGATCTTCAGGCCCCCGTCCACGTCACGGCGGAGCGGAGATGCAAAGTAGAAATGGATCGAGAGCGTCAGATCGCTTCCACGAAGGTTTCGGAGCAGCGTTTCCTTGTGGGGCGAGCGGGCCAGCGCAATAAGGACCTGCTGGCCGACGATGGCTTTGTATTGGCGTCCCGCCGCGGAGAGTAAGCGGCGTCCATTGACGGTGGCATATTGGTGATTGATGCTCGGGGGCACCGGAAGGCTGAGTGTCAGGCACTCCAGGGTGATGGAGGCGCGCAATTCTGGCAGCGCGGTCTGGTCGTTCACCGGTCCAGTGCGTTTCAGCACGGTCAGCAGAGCCGGCCGTCTGGTCGCTGGCTTACCCGAAGGGAGTGGCACGGGTATGCGTGCACGTTGAGGGGCCAGGGCGCTGGTTCGATAGGACGTCAATCGAATGGAAACAGCAGGTAGTCGCGAGAGGTGTTTGGAGCGGCGCTGTGGCGCGCGTCGTATCACAGGAGATTCAGGATCTTGCTGAGTTGCTGCTCGTATTTTTCTTCGGACTTGCTGACGTACCGGCGCCATTCGGACGGGTTCCAGATTTCCATGTGGTTGTAGAGACCGACCAGGACGATTTCCTGGTCCTCTTCCACGGGGATCAGCTTGCGAAGTTTGCCGGGGATCAGAATGCGTCCGGCCTTGTCCACATCCGAGGTGCCGGCTTCCGCGACGACGAAGTGCATGAACAGCCGGCTCTGGTCCTCGTCGAGCTTGGCTTTCATCCGTTCCAGGACCTTGTCCCATTCGACCGGCGAATAGGCCCAGAGCGCCTGTTCGGGCCCCTTGAGGAACACGACGCCGTTGCCTTCTGTCTCCAGCCGCTCGCGCATGGCGCCGGGGACGATGAAGCGGCCCTTCTCATCCAATTTGCAGAGGTATTCGCCGGCAAACATCAGGAATGCTCCTCCGTCACGCTGACTTGGGGCCCGCTGCCGGGCGCTGGCGCAGCCACTGATCCAGATCGGAACGCACGAACCGCCATTCCTTGCCCAGCTTGAAGGCGGGCATATGGCGAACCTGGATATACCGATAGAGCGTCCTCGGCGTGACCTTGAGGTAGCGGCAGGTTTCGGCCGCCGTCAAGAGTTCGCTCTGTGTGGATGCTGCCATCGGTACTCCCGCTCGTAAGGGACCATCTGATCATTGAAACCGACGATAGGATCAGACCCGAAAAATGTCAAGCAATTCTGCATGACAATGCATGACAGTCCATGTCAATGGAGGGCAGTTCAGCCGTCCCATGCCGGCAGCCTGTGATCGTCACACCGTCCGTGCCAGTGTGACGACGTAGACATCGGCAGCGCCGGCCTTGCGCAGCACTTTCGCGCATTCGTTGACAGTCGTGCCCGTCGTCATGACGTCGTCGATCAGTAGCACGCGTTTGCCGGCAATCTCCGTCGGCCGCTTGACGGCAAAGCAGCGGCGAAGATTGGCCAGTCGTTCCGACCGGCTCAACTCGGTTTGCGGCAGGGTGGCGCGCAGGCGTACGAGGTTGTCGTAGATCAACGGCATGCGCAGGTCGCGATTCAACTGATCGGCCAGCAGGAGGGATTGATTGTATTCGCGTTCACGCAGCCGGGAGGAATGGAGCGGGACGGGCATCAGGATATCGGCATCTGCCTGCCGATGCCACGCGTTCCGCAACAGCATGCCTAGCGGCTTGGCCAGCGCGATCTTGCCACGATATTTGAAGAGATGAATGGCGTTCCGGAGCGGCGGCTCGTAGGTGTGGCATGCCCAGGCTCGAGTGAAGGCCGGCGGATCTTGCCGGCAGGAGAGACAGCGATGCTCGGGACTGTAGGTCAGCGCCACATCCGAGGCGAACGGCAGGCCGCAATGTGGACAGGCGGGTCCGGCAAGCGGCCTGATGGTTGCCCAGCAGCTTCGGCAAAAGAACGGAACGGGGTCGTCGGTCAGCGCCGCGCCGCAGGCAGCGCACTCCACAGGAAGCACGGTGTGGAGTAGGTGGCGCAGGGCTGCTGCCAGGGAACGCATCATGCCAGAATCCTAGCATGGAATGTTCAATGCTGAATGTTGAATTGAGCATTGGAAATTGAACATTCAACATTCCTCCACCATGGTTCCCGGCCGTCCGGTTGTGGGCCTATCGGCGGTTGTGGTATAGGAGAAACGTATCCATTCACAGCAGGCGGCAACGTGGTCCGGCTCGATCAAGTCTCGAAAGATTATCGCAGGGGCGAGGCTGCCGTGGCGGCGCTCCGGGATGTCAGTTTGCATGTGGCGGAAGGCGAGTTCTGCGCCTTGATGGGGCCAAGCGGATGCGGGAAAAGCACGCTGCTGAACATCGTCGCGGGGCTCGATGCGCCGACGTCGGGCGGCCTGTTTCTGGAAGGACGTCCCACGCATAATCTGTCCGACAGGGAATGGACCGGGTTGCGGCGATCCCTGATCGGCATGGTCTTCCAATCCTTTCATCTTCTCCCCACGCTGACCGCCGAGGATAACGTGGCGCTGCCGTTGCTCTTGCAGGGCGAGCGTGGCGCGTCGGCCCGCCGGCGCGCAGGAGAGAGTCTGGCTCGCGTGGGGATGGAACCGCGCGCGCAGCACAAGCCGGGGGAACTGTCCGGCGGCGAGCAGCAGCGGGTGGCGATCGCGCGGGCATTGGTCCATCGGCCGCGCCTGCTCCTGGCCGACGAGCCGACCGGCAACCTGGATTCGCGTAGCGGGGCGGACGTCATCGCGCTGCTGCAATCACTGTCGAAAGAATTCAAGCAGACGGTCCTGCTGGTCACGCACAGCCAGGAGGCGGCGCGGGCCGCCGATCGGATTCGCACGATGCGGGATGGACAGGTGCTCAACAGCGAGTAGCGGATAGCTAATAGCTGGTAGCTCATGGACAATCTCAAAGAGCCTGAAACTCTGAATGCGGTGCTGTTCGCTACGTGCTATTCGCTGTTTGCTGAGTAATCCATGGACCTTTCAGTCACTATCGCCGGCGTACGCTTCCCCACCTGCATCATGAATGCGGCCGGTGCCCTGTGCGTGACGCGGGAGGAACTGGACGCGTTGGGCCGTTCGCGCGCGGGTGCCATCGTGACCAAATCCATGACGCTCGAATCACGTCAGGGCAATCCAGAGCCGCGGTACTATGGATTTCCAGGCGGGTCGATCAATTCCATGGGGCTGCCGAACCTGGGCTATCGCGCCTATGCCGCGCTCATTCCCGAACTGAAAAAATTCGGCAAGCCCGTCATCGCCAGCGTGGCGGGCCTCTGCGAGGACGATTTCATCACGATCGCGACGGCCATCAATGCCAGCGCGCCGGATCTCATCGAAGTCAACCTGTCTTGCCCAAACATTCCCGGCAAGCCGCAGATCGGCTATGACCTGGAGGCATCGGAGCGCCTGATGAAGCGGGTGCGAAAGGTCATCACGGTCCCGATGGGTGTGAAACTCCCTCCCTATTTCGATCCGGCGCATCACGAGCAGACGGCCAAGGTGATCGAACGGGTCGGCGTGGACTTTCTCTCGCTCATCAATTCGGTCGGCAACGGGCTGGTGGTGGACCCCGAGCACGAAACGGTGGTGATCAAGCCCAAGGGCGGGTTCGGCGGGTTGGGCGGGCCACTGATCAAACCGGTGGCGCTGGCGAATGTGCGCGCCTTCTGGAAGCTGTTTAAGGGGAGGCTGCCGATCATCGGAACGGGCGGGGTCGTCTCCGGCAGCGATATCTTCGAGCATCTCCTGTGCGGGGCAACGGCAGTTCAGATCGGCACGGTGCTGGTCGAGGAAGGGTTGGGGGTGTTTGACCGGCTTCAAGCTGAACTATCGGCGGTTCTGGAGAAGAAGGGTTACTCGGTCCCATCGGCTTGCATCGGCAAGCTCAAGGAGCTGTGACGAGGAAGCGATTCGCTACGAGAAAAAGCTTTTCGGCAACAGGCGCTGCACCAACGCCTGGCGGAGCAGTTGGGCCACATTCCGCACCTTGAGCCGCCGCATCAGGTTGAACCGGTGGACCTCGACGGTCCGCACGCTGATCCCGAAACGTTGGGCAATTTCCTTGTTCGTCAGGCCTTCCGAGACGAGACGGAGAATCTGCTTCTGACGAGGGGTCAGGGCCGTGGAGCCCTTTTTCTTCGTCGCACTTCCACCGCGGCTTGTTCTCTGCGTCGCGCGGGGCATAGCAGAATTCCTATGTGGCAAGTACGTGTTACTCTAGCATGCGGTTCCTGACCAGTATATACGCACCAATACTGAAGGCCTTCTCTCGATAAATGTTGCACGCGCTCCGAATCATTGCCCAGTCCCATGTGGTGGAGCGGCCTGTCCGCACGACGATGACTATTCTCGGTATCGCGCTCGGCGTGGCGGTGTCGATCGCCATCCGTACGGCCAATGTGGAGGTGCTGCGATCCTTCGAGGAGGCCGTGGCGACGGTGGCCGGCCGGGCGACTTTGCAAATCTCCGGCGGTGAATTGGGACTGGACGAGCGCGTGATTGCCATGCTGCGAAGTCAGCCGGGCGTGGTGTCCGCCTCGCCGGTGATGCAGCAACAGACTCAGGTGGCAGTGGGACCGCATCGCGGCAAGCCGTTGGTCGTGATGGGGCTGGATTTGCTCGAGGCCGCCGATCATCGGAACTTTCGTCTCAAAACCGAGTCGGGAGCGGAGCCGACGCTCGATCCTCTGCTGGAACCGAATGCGCTGTTCATCGGTACCCGCCTGGCCTCGGACTGGTCGCTCTCAGAGGGAAGTCAGCTGGACCTGTTAGTCGGGACTGCGACCCACCGTGTGGTGGTGCGCGGGGTGGTCGAATCGAGCACCGGGGTCAGGACGGCCTGGGAACATCTGGCGGTCATGGACATCGCTGCTGTGCAGTCACTGTTCGGATCGGTCGGCAAGCTCGACCGGATCGACCTGGTCACGGACCCGGCTCGTCCTGTCGAAGAGGTCGCCGAGACGATCAAACCGCGGCTGCCTCCGCCGCTGACGATCCATCGCCCGTCCCATCGCAACGAGCAGGTGGAGCACATGGTCAGAGCGTTCCAGTTGAACCTGGCGACGTTGAGCGGGGTCGGCCTGCTGGTCGGGTTACTGCTGGTCTACAACACGATCGCCTATTCGGTGGTCCGGCATCGCCGCGAGATCGGCATTCTGCGCGCGCTGGGGATCTCGCGTTCTGGAATCATGACGCTGTTTGTCGGCGAGGCGGCAGTGATGGGAGTGGTTGGTGGTGTGGCCGGGAGCCTCTTCGGCGTCCTGCTGGCGCAACGATTGGTCTCGTTGCTGAGCCGGACCGTGTCCGATCTCTACGCGCCGGTCAGCGTGGCGGCTGACGGGCTCACCTCGCTCACGCCTGCGTTGTTGATCGAGGGAGGACTCTTCGGGCTGGTGGTGGCGATGCTGGGTGCGCTGGAGCCGAGCTGGGACGCAAGCCGAACGGCACCGGCGCGAGCCCTGGCCCCAGGCGAATATGAGGACTCGCAGACGTTCCGCGCCGTTCCCCTGGCCTGGTGTGGCGGCGGGTGCCTCGTGCTGGCCGGACTGTTGGCCTGGCCGGGACCGGTCGGCGGGCTTCCCCTCTTCGGGTATGCGTCCGCGTTCTGCCTGCTGCTGGGTCTCTCCTGTTTCGCTCCGTTGCTGGTCCACGGCGTCGGATTGTTGATGACCGGGCAACATGCGTCGGCTCGCCGGCCTGTCGGCGCGCTAGGTTTGATTGCGGCCGAGCAGATCGCACGGGCGCCGGGCCGCAACGCCATCACCGTGTCGGCGCTCATGGTCGGCATCGCGATCATGATTGGAGTGGGCATCATGATTCAGAGTTTTCGGCAGACGGTGGACGCGTGGATCAATCAGACCGTCATGGCGGATTTGGTCGTGGCCACGCCGGGCTGGCTGACCGGAGAGGAAAGCGGCATGCAGGCCAAGCGGATGCCGGGGGCCTGGATGGCGCGGGCCGCGGCGGTTCCCGGCGTGGCGGCGGTGGACACCTATCGCAATCTGACGGTTGAAATCGAAGGCCGGCCCGTCTCGCTGGTCTCGCGCGATCTCCGCGTGCATGCCGAGCGGAGCCGGTATCTGTTCGTGGACGGAGATTCCGCCGGGGTCTTGTCCCGAACGGTGACGGCACGCGGTGTCGTGATCTCGGAGGTCCTGGCGGGCCGCCTGGGACTTCAAGAAGGGAGCCTGCTGACGTTGATGACGCCGGCCGGGGAACGGTCGTTCCCGGTGATCGGCCTGTTCTACGATTATGCGACCGACGGCGGGAAACTTGTCATGGACCGGTCGCTCTACCGGTCGCTCTGGGACGACGACACGACGACGGTCATCGCCGTGTATCTGGCGCCGGATGTCGATGTCGGTCTCGTGCGGCAGCGTCTGGCCGACACGATGGGGCAGGTCGGGCAGGTGGTCGTCATTACCAATACAGAGATCAAGCAGGAAATCCTGGCGATCTTCGACCGGACCTTTGCGGTGACCTATGCGCTGGAATTTATCGCGGTGGTGATTGCCTTGCTCGGCATCGTGAACACGCTCCTCACGTCTGTCCTGGAGCGGCAACGGGAGATGGCCACGTTGCGGGCCATTGGAGCGAGCGCCGGGCAGATTCGCCGGCTGGTGCTTTGGGAGGGGCTGTACCTCGGCCTGCTGGGGGCCTGCCTCGGTGTCGTGGGCGGCGTGCTGCTGTCGTTCCTCTTAATCCATGTGATCAACAAGCAGTCGTTTGGCTGGACGATCCATTTCCAGTTTCCCGTGTGGCTGGTGGCCGAAGGCGTGGCGCTGGCGCTCGGTGCTGCGCTGATTGCCAGCTACCTGCCGGCGCTCTGGGCGGCGCGGCAACCGATTGTAGACGGTTTGCGATACGAGTAACGGTTATGCTGCAGGCGCGGCCGGCTGGTAATCCACTTCGATCTCGAAGCCGAGATCGGTAATCATCTTCCAGGCGTCCGGAGCCAGTTGCCCCGGCGTGGTCAGGTAGCCGTTCACAAACAGCGAGTCCGCCGCGTAGAGCGCCAGCGGCTGCAGGGTGCGCAGGTTGAATTCCCGCCCGCCCGCCACGCGAATCTCCGTGCGCGGGTGCAGGAACCGGAAGAGGCTGAAAATTTTCAGGCACCGTTGCGGCGTCAATTGCCGGCAGTCTTGCAGCGGAGTGCCTTCGACCGGGTGCAGCATGTTCAACGGGATCGAATCCGGCCGGACATCCCGTAGCGCCAGCGCCAGTTCGATCACGTCGTCATCCTGCTCGCCCATGCCGATGATCCCGCCCGAGCAGATTTCCAATCCCGCTGTCCGGGCATGCCGGATCGTGGCCAGCCGGTCTTGGAAGGTGTGCGTCGTGCAAATCTCCGCGTGGTAGGCTTCACTCGTGTTGAGGTTATGGTTGATCCGGTCCACGCCGGCGGCCTTCAGCGACCGCGCCTGTTTTTCGTTCAGCAGACCGAGCGAGCAGCAGACCTGGATCGGAATCTCCTTCTTGACCGCGCGCACGGCGTCCGCAATTTCTTCCACTTCACGGTCGAGCGGGCTGCGCCCGCTGATGACGACGCAATAGCGCTGGGCCTTGGAGGCGGCGGCCCGCCGCGCGCCGTCCAGCATTTGCTCCTTGGACACCAGGCCGTACCGCTCGATGCCGGCGGTGGAGACGGACGATTGGGAGCAGTACCCGCAATCCTCCTGGCAGGCGCCGCTCTTGGCGTTCAGCAGCATCTGCAGGCGGACTTTCTTCCC
>JANOEZ010000307.1:0-8879 GCA_031413335.1 Nitrospirota bacterium | reverse complement strand
CAGCGGAATCGCCAGCGGCAGGACCAATGCCCATTCCCATATCTGCCGGCCGGGGAACTCACGCCGTGCCACCAGCCAGGCGAGGGAGACACCCAGCAGCAGCGTGCCGGCTGCCACGCCGAGCGCAAGCGCGGTGGTGTTGAACAGCAGTTCGGGGATCCGTGTCGTCCAGAGCCGGCTCCAGATGACCGTATCGGCGGTGAGGGCCATGTAAGCGACATAGGCGAGCGGAAGGCAGAGCAGTCCTGCCACCGTCACGGCGACGAGAGACAGGGAATCGGGGAATGAAGGCCTGGCTACGGCAGCCTGGTTCATGACTTTACCGGAGGCCTGCTTGCTCGATGAGGGCCATGGCCGGCTCGCGGAGCTTGCCCAGATGAGTCAGGGGAACCGGCGCCACGCGTGTCGTCTTAAAGGGAGGCAGGAGCGGATCGGCGGTCACACGGGGATGGAGCGGGTATTCCTTGTTGAGATCGGCGAATTGTTTCTGGCCTTCTTCAGAGACGAGATAGTTCATCAGCCGCTTGGCCGACTCAGTATGCTTGGCGTGGGTGATAATTCCAGCGCCTGACACGTTGATGATGGCGCCCATGCCGCCTTCATGTTGATCCGGCATCAGGACGGCAATCGGCGCGTCAGGTTGAGCGCCGAGGTGCCGATAGACGTAATAGTGGTTCACGACGCCGAGAGCGACCTGTCCTTTGGCGACGGCCTCCACGATCTGCGAGCTTTTTCCATAGACTTGCGTTCCGGCATTGGTTTTGAGCCCATCCAGGAATCGTGTTGTGCGGTCGTCGCCATAGACGGTTTTGATGACCGAGATGCCGGCCTGAAGGTATTCGCTGCCGGCGTTGGGAATGGCAATCCTGTCCTTCCAGCGAGGTTCTGCGAGGTCCAGCAGTGAGCGCAGATCGGTCGGTTTGACCAGCGTCGTGTTATAGACCACAACCCAGAATCGCCCGGACAGGCCGATCCAGCTGTTATCGGCAGCCCTGAATTGAGCAGGAATCGTCGCGGTATCATTCGGAGCAGTCGGGGGGCGCAGCAGGCCCAGTTCGCGGGCCCGATCGAGACTGCCGGCGTCGTTGGTGATCAGCAGATCCGCCGGCGTCCGTTCTCCCTCGGCCTGCAGACGGTTGACCACTTCCGTCGTGCCGGAGGAGAGAAGGTCCACCTGAATGCCGGTTTTGGCCTGGAATGAGTCGAGGAGGGGCTTGATCAGCCGTTCTGCGCGGCCCGAATACACGACCAAACGATCCGGCTCAGCATGGGCCGGCTGAACAGGCAGGGCTGTCATGCATGCGGCCACTGCCAGCAGAGACGCCAGTATCCGGCGGATTGCCTGGCAGTGAAAATGATATTGATTCATCGTCTCAAAATGATACCAAAAAAATGGGGAGCCGTCAATTAATGGTGGCAGTGGGAGCAGTGGCCGTAGAGCTCTAATTTATGGGTTTTGATGGTGAACCCGTGCCTGGAGGCCACTTGTTCCTGGAGGCGCTCGATTGCCTGATTCTCGAATTCCACGATCTTCCCGCAGCCCGTGCAGATCAGGTGGTCATGGTGGCCCTTGTGCGCGACATTGTCGTATTGCGTCTGGGAGCCGAAGTGGCGGGCCTGGGCCAGACCTGCTTCGCAGAAGAGATTCAACGTGCGGTAAATGGTCGCCAATCCAATGTGTGGGTCTTTTTTGGCCAGCAGGCGGTACATCTGTTCGGCGGTGATGTGCTCGTTCTGAAGAAACGCCTGCAGGATGTATTCGCGCTGCCGCGTGAGCTTGAGCTGGTGCTTGGCGAGATGGTCCTTGAGGACGCGAATCTCTTTGGGAGGCTTGGCCATGTGCGCTCGAACCGGCATGGGGGTATTAAAAACTAATTGATGAAAGACAGTCAAGCTGACGAAAGATGGCATTGACGCATCGAGACCCCTCTCACTATAGTGCCGCACATGCGCAAACCCGACCAAATAACCGTTGACCGCGCCTTGCTCGTTTCGCTCCTGCATCTGGCCGAGCCGCACGGCCTGTTGAACGACGTCAAACTCCAGCAGTTGGCGTTTCTTTCCGAACTGCAGATGTTCAATAAGGGCGTGAAGGGCCTGCACTGCGAATTTTTCCGCTATGCCTACGGAGCCTTCAGCAAGGACCTGGATAACGACCTCATGTCGTTGCGGCGCAAGGAGCGGATCGAAAATTTCAGCGTGTCGGGGGAGGCGCAGGAGGTCGTCGGTATTCTGCAGGAGGCGTCCAAGGGTGTCGAAACGAACGAGCAGATCCTGGGAATTCTGGAAGCCGTGGTGACGAACTATGCGCCACAGGACACGGGCGCTATTACCAATTCGGTCGAAGCGGTCGAGTTGAGCACGCCCGAACAGCCGGACTTCAAGCTGGCCATTCGCGATATCTCGTTTCATTCGACCCTGCTGGTCCCGCACCGGATCGAGGTGAAAAGCGAGTTCATTGTGCCGCCAGCCGTGCTTGTCAAACTCAACGCAGCCATGGGGTATTAGGGGTATTCGATGAAGGAACTGACGCTGCCGGGGATCGACGACTATGCGGCCGCCCATTCGTGGGTTGAGTCGGATATCTGCAAGGCGCTCCGGGAGGAGACCTACCGGACCATGGAGTTGCCCCAGATGGTGGTGGGGCCTCTTGAAGGGGCGTTCCTCAAGATGATGGTGCGGTTGGTGAATGCAAAGCGCGTCCTGGAAATCGGCATGTTCACAGGCTACAGCGCGCTTTGTTTTGCAGAGGCGCTCCCGGCGGAGGGCCGGATCATTACCTGTGAAATTGACGACAAGCCGGCGGCTCTGGCCAGGAAGCATTTTGCCAAAAGCTCGTTGGGGAACAAAATCGAGATCAAGATGGGGCCGGCGCTGGAAACGTTGCGGACCCTGTCCGGTCCCTTCGATCTCGTCTTCATCGACGCGGACAAGGTGAACTACGTCAATTATTACCGTCGGGCGCTCGAACTGGCATCGGCGTCCGGCGTGATCCTGATTGATAATGTGCTCTGGGCTGGAGATGTGCTGACGCAGCCTCCGCCTGATCAATCCACGGCGGCCATTCAGGAATTGAATCGGACCGTTTCCTCAGATCCGCAGGTAGATGCCGTCCTAGTCACGATCCGCGATGGTGTCTTGGTTATTAGACTCAAACCGAAGGCATGAGCAAATCTTCCGACATGGCGGCGTTCGGTGCGTTGGCCTTTGCCGCGGTGGCCTGGGGTGGCTCGATCGTCGCGCAGAAGTGGGCGCTGGGCTCCCTGTCGGTTATTGAAATCTCGCTCCTGCGCGGCGTGGGCGCCCTGGCGCTGCTGGTTCCGTTCTGGTGGTGGCAGGAGGGGGCGACCACGAAATTTTCGGCGCGGGATCTCGTGATCATGGCGGCGCTGAGCCTCGGTGTGCTCGGCAATCACCTGCTCACCCTGTTTGGCCTGCGCTATATCGAAGCAGCGGTCGGCGGCGTGATCATCGGCGCCGCGCCGGCGATCACGGCATTGCTGTCGTCGCTGTTGCTTCGCGATCTTCCGTTTCGCGTAGTGGCGCTGGGCTGTACCGTGTCGTTCGGGGGGGTGGCCCTGGTCTCCAGCGCAGGATCGTCCGGCGAGGCCGGCGCCAATCCCTGGCTGGGCGGCGTCCTGGTGGTGCTCGCACAGGTCTGCTGGGCGTTCTACTCTATTGGCGGGCGCCATATTATGGAGCGATTTTCTCCGCTGACCGTGAACTGGACGACGCTGGCATTTTCGCTCTTGCCGCAGATTCCGCTGCTCTGGACCGATCAGAAAGCGCTGGCGGCCGGGATGGATTCGGTCGTCCCTTCCGCGTGGCTGGCCATGGCCTTTCTTGTGATTGTTCCGACCGCGCTTGGCCAGCAGGCATGGCTCTATGGCGTCAAGAGCGTCGGGCCGTCTCGCGCCGGCATTTTCATCAACCTGATTCCGGTGTCGGCGTTGTTGCTCTCGGTGTTGATTCTTGGCGAGACGCTTGATGTGGTGAAGGTCGCCGGGATCGTTCTGATTCTCGCCGGGGTCTGGCTGGTCAACTGGCAGTCGGCACAGTGGGCCGTATCGGACAACGCGGGGAAAGCTTGAAACGACAGGGTGAATCCGTTAAAAAGGCCCTGCCTGCAGCACGTGGGCACTACAGGCGAGGCATCTCTCTATGATCAAAGAACGAATCGAGGAAGTCACCCGCGCCAATCGGATGTTTTACAACGCCTTCGAAAGCCTGGACATCGCGCAGATGGACCGCATCTGGGCGCATCAGGAATACGTGACCTGCGTCCATCCTGGATGGGGGCTTCGGGTCGGCTGGCCGGCGGTGCGCGATTCCTGGGTGTTGATCTTCAACAACACCTTTTCCATGCAGTTCGAGCTGACCGAGATTCAGATTCAGGTCGCCGGCGACGTGGCCTGGGTGATCTGCACGGAGAACATCACCTCCAGCCAATCGACGGAGGAGAAGCAGGACAGCCAGGTGTTGGCGACGAACCTCTATGAGCGTGTGGGCGATGAGTGGCTCATCATCCATCACCACGGCTCGCCGGTGATGCGGTAAGGGGGAAGGGGCCAGGGCTACCCGTCCCCTTGCTCCCGGAGTGCGCACGTCGGAAGTGCTCGCTCGACGGCCGCAGTAGGGGACGGGCAGCCTGCCCCCTTTTGGGAAGTGCAGGAAAAAAGATAAGAACTACGGGTGCATGCTCGCAGCGAAGATAAAAGGATTGTTATTGGAAGGAAGAATCGGGAAAAGGAATCAATCTATTCGACTTTGACGATTTTGACCCACTCGGTGGCCACGACGTCCCGTTCCGGCATTGTCATGGCGGCATATTTGGAAAACATCTGAGCCCCCTTCTTTCGCCGCCACTTCAGAAAGTTCAGAAAGTGTTCTTTGCACGCCACGCTGGTGCCCGTCGGGGCATAGGTCTTGTTTGTGCAATTCGGAACCAGGCAGTGCTGTGTGTCGCCCATTTTTTCTCCTGAGACTGGACGAAGTATGCCGGAGGCCCTTGTTGGAATGCAACGGCCTTCACCCGTGCAGTCTGATGACTTGACGAGGGGAATGAGCTTCCGGTATGTGAAACACGTGCGATCACGCCGTGACGATACGATCCGACTCTCTCTTGTGATGCTGTGCCTGTTGGCGTCCATCGGTTGTCCGGGTGCCGGGCAACTGCCTGCTCTCACTGAAACGCTGCTCTCCGACGATTGGGTGGCGATCACGACGGTCCCGTTGCCGCATGGCGTGGCCAGCGGGGATCCGGCGAGCCGCTCCGCGCACATTTGGCTGCGCACCTCCGGGCCAGCACAGGTAGAACTTGAGTGGAAGCCTGACGGCCAGGGCAAGGAAGGCGGTCGCGCGCTGCGGTTCTCAACCTCTCAAGAGGGGGATTTCGCTGCCACAGTTCTTGTCGAGGGTCTTCAACCGGCGACCCGTTATCGCTACACGGTGAAGGCCAGGCGGATGACGGATCAGCGGTCTCCTCGCGAGGTCATTGAGGAATCGGGGAGCGGCGTGTTTTCAACACCGCCTGCCGACGATCAGTCCGGGCCATTCACCTTTCTCTGGGGCGGCGATCTTGGCGGCCAGAAGCGCTGCCGCGACGCCTGGGTCGGCTATCCGATTTTTTACCGGATGCTGCAGGTCAAGCCGGATTTCGCCATCGTGCTGGGCGATACGATCTATGGCGACGACGTCTGCCCGTCGCCGCCGAATGCGCCGGGCAGCGAGTTCGCGGCGGCGACGTTGGACCAGTTCAGAGCCAAGCACCGGTACCAGCGCGACTCGGCCGCGCTGCAGCGGTTTCTGGCGTCCGTGCCGGTCTATGCCATCTGGGACGATCACGAGGTGCGGAACAATTTTTCCGGTCCGCACGATCCGCTGATGCCGGTGGGCCGCCAGGCGTTTTTGGAATACTGGCCCATCGGGACGTCGCCGGAGGAGCCCACGCGCCTATACCGGAAATTCAAGCGCGGCGCCGATGCGGAATTTTTCATCCTGGACACCCGTCAGTACCGGGACAGGAACGCCGATCCGGACGGTCCCACGAAGACCATGTTGGGAGCGACGCAGCGTGACTGGCTGATCGAAGGCCTGACCCATTCGACCGCAACCTGGAAATTCATCGTCACCAGCGTGCCCCTGTCCAACCCCAAGGGCGGCACGGCGCAGATGCCGGGCAACGACAGTTGGGCGCGGGCGGCGGACGGGACCGGCTTCCAGACGGAGCTCCGGACGATCGTCAACGCCATGCGCAAGGGCCGTGTGCGCAACGTGGTCTGGCTGGCCGGGGATGTGCATTACACGCAAGTGAACGCCTACGACCCGAACGGCGACGGCGCGACGGATTTCCATGAGTTTATCACCGGGCCTCTGTCCGCAGCTCCCGGGAAGCCGCTTCCTCCAGATCCCGCGTTCAAACCCACGACGTTTCATAGCGAAGGCGGTTTCTACAACTTCGGCCTGGTCGCAGTGAATAAGGGCGAACTGCGTCTGGAAATCGTGGACGATACCGGCCTGCCGCGCTTCACGCGCACCTTCAAAGCCCAATAACACCCCTTGCAATAGAGAACCTCCGTCGGTTACCGTAACGTCCGTTTCATCACCGCGTGAATCATAAAGGAGATTCGTATGGCAGGCGCATTCACCGCAGTACAGGTATTTGAACGGGTCAGGGACGCCGCCGCAGACGCCACAGGGCCTGACGAACAGGCGATGCAGATTGATTACGATGTATTGAAAGTGAACTTTCAGGCGGCCCTCGGCGACCGTAAAGTGTCGCTGATGCACATCAATAAGTTTCTGCCCGAAGGCTATGAAGACCAGGGCCGGTTCAATGTTTTGCTGCTCACCGGAGGCAAGGTGATTTTTGACATGGTGATCGGAGACTCGTATTTCCGCTATGACATCGTCTCCGTCGGCGAGCTCGATAAGGTCCAGGTGGTCGACGCCGTGTGGGAAAACAAGGCGAAGCGGCAGGAAGAACCCTTCCTGAGTCTGCGGCTCATGCACGGCGAGGAAGCCCATCTCCTGCTGGCGCTCAACGATGACGAGCGGAAAAGCCTGCTGGCGTTTGCCAACGCAGTGACCAACGCGCGCAATCCTGAAAAATAGTTTAGCGGCGGGTGTAGAAGGGCAGGGCCTGCACGGTCGCATCGTGGCGCGTACCGTTGATATCCACGGTCAATGCCGTCCCAGGAGCGCTGAAATCACGCAGGGGAAATCCAAGCGCAATCACGCTGCCCATTGATGGCGAGCTCACGGCGCTGCTGATCCAGCCGACCTCCCGGTCACCGCTGAACAGTTTGGTTCCTTTTGTCGGGATCACGGAGTCTTTCAAGACCAGCCCAGACAATTTTCTCCGCACATTGCCGTAGGTATCCATCCGCGCCACGACTTCCTGCCCAGGATAGCAGCCTTTCGAGAGGCTGAACGCTTTGCCTTCCAGATTGGCTTCCGGCGGGACGATGTCCTCGTTTAAATCCGGACCGGCTTTCGGCAGGCCGGCCTCCATGCGCAGCATCTCGCGGGCTTCGGTCCCGAACGGCTTGAGCCCCATCGGCTGGCCAGCCGACTGCAATCGCTCCCAGACAGTCACCACTCCATCGGCAGGAATCAGGACTTCGATATCAATTTCACCGGTCTCCTCCGTTCGGATGAGCAGGGCCTGTTGCCCGGCGATCTCATGCGTGATGAATGAGATCGGCTTCAACCCGCTGACATCGGCTCCAAAGGCCGCCTTGATGAGCTCGGCCGCTTTTGGCCCGCTGACCAGCAGTAGCCCCCACGTGTCCGCGCAATTCTCCATTTTCGCCTTGGTGCCGTAGAGCAGAAACTTGCGGAGAGCTTGGAACGTTGTGTCGCCGATCTCACCGGCATCCTCCAGCATGAGCGACTCGGCCAGCGTATAGGCGAGAAAATAGGTGAGCATTTTACCCTTGTGGGTCAGAAAGCTGGAGTAGAGGCCCTGGCCCGGCTTCAGCGGCAGGATATCGTTGCTGATGACGCTCTGCAGCCACTTGATCCGGTCGTCGCCCGTGACTCTCAGCCGGCCCCGGTGCGAGAGATCGGCGATGCCGACGCCGCCACGGACAGCCGCATGTTCGGCTTCGGCGTTGCCGTAGTGGAGGGGCATCTCCCACCCGGCCGCTTCGCCGAACGCGGCGCCAAGTTTCAAATGCTGTTCGTGTAATTTGGATTGCTTCATCGTCAGTCTGAAAGTCCTAAAGTCTTCAAGTCGAAAGTCTCAAGTCCCAAGACTTGATAACGTTAAGACCTTACGACTTTATGACCCGCTCTCCTGATAGTTCTTCGACGAGTTCCCGCGTCCTGGCCGAAAACTCGTTGCGCGAGACGATCTTGGTGACGCCCAGTTCCCTGGCGCGCTTCCAGGTGTCGACTTCCTCGTGATTGGCAAAGGCCAGCACAGGGATGGTCTTGAAACGATCGTGCCCCTTGATTTGTTCGAGCGCCAGAAACGCGTCGAGTTTCTCGTCGTTCATGTTCAGGATCATGGCGCAGGGGTGGAGGCTTTCCGCCTTGGCCTGCACGTCGTCCTGCGTGCGGGCACGCTCCAGCACATAGCCCTTCGGGAGCAGTGCATCGCGGATTTTTGTGTAGAAGAAGATGTCGCTGACCGCAACGAGGACGGTTTTCTGGTTTGTCTGGTTCATCTGGTTTGTTTTGTTTTTCTGGTTCGTGGGGTTCGCCTGGTTACGAAAGTTCGTTGGTGATTCCGACCGGGGGGTTCTCTTTAACCAGACAAACGAGAGAAACCAGAGAAACCAAAGAAACGTTTTCTAGTTGAGCATTCCGACAAGCCGGCCCAGCGCTTTCTTGGCCAGGGCGTAGTTCGGATTTAGCGTCAGGGCTTCGGGCTG
>JANOEZ010000306.1:0-4483 GCA_031413335.1 Nitrospirota bacterium | reverse complement strand
CCGGCGTGCCGCTCGCCATCCTGCTAGAAGAAGCGGGAGTGGGGCGCGGCGCAGCTTGGCTGCTGGCCGAAGGGGCCGATGCGGCGGGAATGAGCCGGAGCGTACCCCTGGCTGGCGAGGCCGATGGCTTGAGGCGCTCCACGGCATCGGGTCCGGCCGTCTGTTCAATCGAGTGGTGCAAACAGGCTGCCAGTATTTCGATGCCATCGATCAATCGGGGTCCCGGACGATTGAAATAGGACGCCGCATCCACCAGAAAAACCGCCCCGTTCTTGACGGCCTGCAGTTTCTTCCATCCTGTGCGCTTTGTGAGGCGGCTCAGTTCCTGTTTCGTCCGGGCGATCGAGAATCCGCAGGGCATGATGATGAGCACGTCCGGTTTCGCCGCCTGCACCTGCGCCCACGTGATCTGCATGGACGGGGAGCCAGGCGTGCCCAGGACATCCACGCCTCCGGCGCAGGCGACCATGTCGGGCACCCAATGTCCGGCCGAAAACAGCGGATCGAGCCATTCGAGGCAGGCCACGCGCGGGTGTTTTCCCACATGGGCGACCTGGAGCAGGACGGCGTGCAGTCTGGCCCGCAAGTGATCGACCAGATTCGCGGCTTCCAGCGACCGCCCGACCGCTTCGCCGATTCGTCCGATATCGGCGAGCACGTCGTCCAGCGTCGAGGGGCCCAACGACAGTACGCGCGGCGGAGTGGACAGTACGCGGAGGGACCGCGTCAATTGCGTGGGAGTGATGGCGCAGACATCGCAAAGAGTTTGCGCAATGACGAGATCGGGCCGCACGCGGACGAGCATGGTCTCGTCCAATTCATAGAGCGGCCGGCCGGCCTGCAGGGTGCTGCGGACATGGCGGTCTATTTCAGGGCTGGACAACCCGGCTTTCATCGTCGTGCGAACCAGCACCGGCTTGCCTTTGATCTCCGGCGGGTAGTCGCACTCGTGGCTGATGCCGACCAGGTACCTGGTGCGTCCCAGCATGGCCACCACTTCGGTGGCGCCCGGGAGCAACGAGCCGATTCTCATCGCTTGCCGCTCCGTGCCGGATCCGCCGGCCAGAGTCTGGCGGCGAGTTCTGTCAACTTCACGTCGGCCAGGGATTGCGTCAGCGCATCGGCCTCGTGCAGATCCTGAATTGTGTGCGTATTCGCCACGGCCAGGACTTTCATGCCGGCGGCATGCGCCGCGCGAATGCCGGGGATCGAATCTTCGATGACCAGGCAGTCGTCCGGCGACAATCGGTCCTGCCCGGGTTGCGGGGCGCGATTCAGTGCGGCCAGGGCGTGGACGAACGGTTCGGGGTCGGGTTTGCCGCGGCGGACATCCTCGGCGCTCGTGATGTGTTCGAACTCCTTGCGAATGCCCGCGCACTCCAGGACGTACTCGATCTCGTTCCGCAGCGCGCCGGATGCGATGGCCAGACGGTGGCGGGGCGCGGCCTCGCGGACCAGCTCGCGCACGCCAGGGAAAATGACGACATGCTGTTTGATGTGATCGAGATAAGCCCGGGCTTTTCTCGCCACCAGGTCGTCGATCGTCTTGTCGGAAGGAGATTGTTCGTGGGCCATCAGGAACGCGCGGAAGCAGCCCTTGTCGTCGTAGCCCAGATAGTCGGCGTAATATTCGTCGGGGCTGAGAAACAATCCCATCTCACCCAGGACACGCTGAAACACGGCCAGATGGATGGGCTCGCTGTCCGCCACGACGCCGTCGAAATCGAAAATGATCGCACGCAGGTTTGCCATGGTCGACTCGAACAGTCTTTCAGATTCTTGTCTATCAAGTCGTCACGTCCGTCACGTCATCACGTCCAAACGAACCGACGACTTTATGACATGAAGACTTTATGACGTTGTGACTCGCGCGACGCGCGGTCGTATTATACACGGGGTGTCCCCCGTGCAGGCAAGGCAGGCGGTGCAGAGAGAACGGGGTGGTTACTTGGCGACGAGGTGTTTTTCCGCCACCCAGCCGGTTGCGCCCTGTTCCGTACGAACGGAGTAGACCCACGCCATCTGTTGCAGATCCGTATCCAGCACGACCATGGTCGAACCGGGCGCGGCAGTTGCCGTTCCTGGTTTCTTGCCTGCTGAATCAGGAGTCAAAGGGGCAGAAACAGAGACGGAGACCTTTTCCCCTTCGCTAAATTTTGGCGTTGAGAGGGCAGGGGCGGCTGATGCTCCAGGTTTCGGCGCGGATGCAGGTATCGCTGCCGGGGCCGGGGCTGGAACGGGAGCAGGTGCTGGGCTGCCCGCCACGGCTGCAGGCGCAGGTGTCGCCGGCTTCGGGGCGGTTGCTGTGGGCGCCGAAGGAGCCGGCACGGGCACGGCTGGCGCAACGGAAGCCTGCGCTGGAACTGTCGCTGGAGCCGGGACAGTTCCAGGGGTTGCCGGTTGAACTGGGACCTGAGCTTTAACAGGAGCCCCCGGCTTCGCAACCCTGAGTGTCAGTTGGGGAGGCGGCGCTTCTCCAGGCGCATCACCGAGGAGGCTTGCTAAAATCTCTGGATTGACGGCCAAGTATCCACCTCCACCGGCGATGACGAGAACCAACAGCACAAAAAGAATGCGCTCTTTTCCGCTTGGCGGCGGGGGGCCTTTTTTCCCGGGAGGGCCGAGGACGACGGTCTTGTCCATGTCCTGCTGGTTCGGATCGGAAGCAGCAGCCGGTTCTTTGGCGAAGAAGATATTCCATCCTGGGAGTGCATTGATCGGAAGCGCTAGACTGGACGCGACGCTCATCAGACCCTCCTTACATCTATCGGTAGAATACTGGGCGTGTAAATAGCACTATCCGCCTGTTCTGTCAAACATTCTCGTGGGTTATGAACATGGCGCGGTGTGAAGCGTCAGGCGGCTCAATGGTAAAGCCGGCATAGCCGACTACGCGATCATGATCTCCGCCCCGATCTGCAGAAGTGGCATAGCGGACAAGCGTTGCGTGGGTTGCGCCCAATGCGCGGGCGGCATGCAGGACGGCCAGGGTCGGAGCGATGCCGCACATGGAAATCGAATGAGTGGTCACGGCGGCATCCAGTGCGTGCGGATCCAGCCGCTCAATGGCGTCAAGAGCATGGCGGTCCTTTTTTCTCGTGATCGCATCCGACTCGTAGTGGTTCATATCGGTACTGGCGACAAGGAGCGGCTGCCCGCCTTCCATCGTGGTGTGCTGCGCAAGAATTGCCGCCAGACATTCTCCGATCGCCTGGCACAAGGCCGGATCTCGTATGCCCAGCACGATCGGGACAATCTGAATGGGCCGTCGTCGGTGCTGCAGAAAGGGCAGTTGGACTTCCAGGCAATGTTCCCGCTGATGCGCCGTGGTGTCGGCCTCGGCGCAGGGGCAGTGCGCAAGAATTTCCGCTGCGAGGTCCTGGTTGACCGACACCTCGCCGCCCGGCATCCGCCAGACGCCTGCCGGATACACGGACACGGCCGGGCCACTGCCGGTGTGATTGGGGCCGATCAGGATGACGGTCGCGGGCAGGGTGATCCGGCTGTACACCGCTCCGGCGACAGGGCCTGAATACATCAGCCCGGCATGGGGGCTGATGGCGGCGAGCATCGGCTTGGGCTGCGCCGAGCGGTCCAGGCAGCCGGCCACCTCGGCTTCGAGCGTCGAGGCGGACGGACTATAGAATGGACCGGCAACGGCGGGAGAGCGAATCATACAAGACGTGATCTCTGATGCGTGATGCGGAACAAGTTGAGGCCCGTCATCTGAGTGTTCCCGTCACGGATCACGCGGTACGGTCTTTAACAGTACTGCACATTGGCGCAGGACAATACTTGATGGTCCCGGCTGCCGGATCGAAAGACGGTGAGCCCCTTGCAGCCGAGTTGATAGGCCAGGGTGAAGGCGGCGGCGATGTCGGCTTTGGGGGCTTTGGCCGGCAGGTTGATCGTCTTGGAAACACCGCTGTCGCTGTATTGCTGAAAGGCGGCTTGCATGCGGACGTGGTGTTCCGGCGCAATGTCGTGCGCCGTGACAAACAGCCGGCGCACGTCGTCCGGAATTTCCGCCAGATCCTGGATCGATTCGTTCGCGGCGACCCTGGCCGCCAGTGGCTGGGAGTAGATGCCGGCGGCCCGCGCCCGGCGGACGAACTCCGGATGGAGGGACGTCAGCCGCACGCCATCCATGACCGTGCGGGCATAACTGACCCCGTAGAGGGGCTCGATGCCGGGTGAGCAGTCGGCGATGATGCTGATGGTGCCGGTTGGGGCGACTGTCGTGACCGTGGCGTTGCGCAGGCGGCGGCCCTCGGATTCCAGTCGGCTGCCTTTGAAATTCGGGAACGTCCCTCGTGTCTTCGCCAACTCGGCGGAGGCCGCGTGGCCTTGCTTCTGGATGAACTGCATGATTTGTTCACCGACTGCCAGTGCCTGGGCACACCGATTGCTGGGTGGGCAAGCCGTTGAACAGCGTGGAGTCGGGCGACGTGATCGTGAGCTGGGTGCGACCGAACTCGGCCAG
>JANOEZ010000305.1:0-6252 GCA_031413335.1 Nitrospirota bacterium | reverse complement strand
GACGACGCCGATGTCGTAGAGCACCTTGTGCCAGAACCGCGCATATAATAGGTGGAGCACCGCGTGCTCGCTGCCGCCGATGTAGAGGTCCACCGGCATCCAGTAACGTTCCTTGGCGGAGTCCACCAGCCGGCTGCTGTTCTTCGGATCGATGAACCGCAGATAATACCAGCAGGAGCCGGCCCACTGCGGCATGGTGTTCGTTTCGCGGCGCGCCGGCTTGCCCGTTGCCGGATCGGTCGTGGCCAGCCAGGCTTCCAGATTGGCGAGCGGGCTCTCACCGGTGCCCGAGGGTTTGAAGTTCTTGGTTTCCGGCAACATCAGCGGCAGTTGCTCTTCCGGCAAGGGCTTCGACTCGCCATCCGCCCAGATGATCGGAAACGGCTCGCCCCAATAGCGCTGGCGTGCGAATAGCCAGTCCCGCAACTTATAATTGATCGCCTTCTTCCCCTTGCCCCTGCTCTCCAGCCATGCCATGATTTTCGGGATCGCGTCGGCCGGCGTCAGGCCGTCGATCGAAAAGGATCCGTCCGGCGTCTTCGAATTGACCACGGTGCCGCGCCCGGTTTCGACGAAAGCTTCCTTCGACACGTCGCCGCCGCTGATGACTTCCCGGATCGGCAGTGTGTAGGTTCTGGCGAAGGCCCAGTCACGTGCGTCGTGTCCAGGCACCGCCATGATCGCGCCGGTGCCGTAGCTCATCAGCACGTAATCGGCGATCCAGATCGGCAGCCGTTCGCCATTCACCGGATTGACCGCGTGGCCGCCGGTGAAGACGCCGGTTTTGTCCTTCTCCAATTCCTGCCGCTGCAAATCGCTCTTGCGGGCCGCTGCGTCGCGATAGGCCGTCACTTCGATCTTGTGCTCAGTCGTTGTCACCGCATCCACCAAGGGATGCTCGGGCGCCAAGACCATATACGTCGCGCCGAAGAGCGTGTCGGGCCGCGTGGTGAAGATGCGGAGACTGCCGCGGGCCTCGGCCAGCACGAATTCTACTTCGGCGCCGAGCGAACGGCCGATCCAATTTTTCTGCATTTCGAGCGTGCTCGCCGGCCAGTCCACCAGCGCGAGATCGTCCAGCAGCCGGTCTGCGTAGGCGGTGATCTTCAGCACCCACTGGCGCATCGGTTTGCGGATGACGTCGAAGCCACCGACCTCGCTCTTCCCCTCGACGATTTCCTCGTTGGCGAGCACGGTGCCCAGCGCCGGGCACCAGTTGACCGGCACCTCGGCCACATAGGCCAGGCCGCGCTCGAACAGTTTCAAGAAGATCCATTGCGTCCAGCGGTAATAGTCCGGGTCGGTCGTGCTGAGCTCGCGCTCCCAATCGTAGGACAATCCCACGCGTTTCATCTGGCGTTTGAAGGTGGCGATGTTCTCGGCGGTCGTCATCGCCGGGTGCACACCCGTTTTGAGAGCGTACTGTTCGGCCGGCAGGCCGAAGGCGTCCCAGCCCATCGGGTGCAGCACGTTGAAACCGTTCATGCGCTTGTAGCGGGAGACAATATCGGTGGCGGTGTACCCCTCGAGATGGCCGACGTGCAGCCCGGACCCGGAGGGATAGGGAAACATGTCGAGGCAATAGAATTTCGGCCTGGCCGGATCGTCAGTCGCGCGGAACGTCCGGTTCTGCTCCCAGTAAGCCTGCCACCTGGCTTCGATGGCTTGATGATCGTAGGGTCGGGACATAGAAAAAATGTCTCTCAAGTCATCAAGTCCGAAATCAAATAGAAGACTTTATGACTTTCTGACTTTAAGACTCAATGACTTGATGACTTTCAGACTGTTGCGCCAGAAATCTAACACAGGCGGAGGGACAAGTAAAAAGTCAAAAGGTAAGGGGCACACATGAAGCGGGACGGCGGAATCGCCCAACTTTTTACTTTTAACTTTTTACTTTTTACTTCAGACTGTCGCGCATGGGCTTCTATGCCGACCAGATCTTCCCGCGCCTCATGGATTGGATCATGCGCGCGCGCCGGTTTCAGGACCTGCGCAGACAGGTGCTGGCACCGACGCGCGGCCATGTTCTGGAGATCGGCTTTGGGACCGGGCTCAATCTGCCACATTACCCCAAGAGCGTGACCTGGCTGACCGCCGTGGACCCCGCGAATTTTCCGAACGCGCTGGTCGAGCGGCAGACGACCGCCGGGTCCATTCCCGTCAAGCTGGTCCGTCTCAGCGCGGAAACCCTGCCGTTCGAATCGGGGCAGTTCGATTGGGTCGTCAGCACCTGGACGCTCTGCACCATCCCCGACCCCGTCGCCGCCCTGCGTGAAGTCCGGCGCGTGCTGAAACCGGGCGGCCAGTTCATTTTTCTGGAGCACGGCCGAAGCGACGACCCGAAGATCCGCGCATGGCAGAACCGCCTCAATCCCCTCCAGCGCCTGGTCGCCTGCGGATGCAATCTCAACCGCTCCATCGATGCCATCGTCCGGCAGGCCGGCCTCACGATCACGCAGTTGGAGCGGTTCCAGATGGCAGGGGTTCCGCGCGTGGCCGGCGCCATGTACCGGGGCAGCGCCACGCCGCTCCGGCCGATCCTCACGGAATCGCCGTCGGGCCGCTTCCGGCCTGTGGCACCGGGCGCACCGGGAGCGGGGCCTGTCTAGGCACGCTGCTGATTCCGGACCGCCCAAGTCGCGCGCGCAGGTTCACAAGATCAAGGCCTGCAAGTTCTCGATCGGCGCATAGCGGCTGGAGGGGTGCGGCGGGAGTTTCGTGCTGGACTTGGCGCTGTGGTAGATGTGCCGGATGCCGAATGCGTGAGCCGTTTCGAGACAGGCTTCGTCATCGTCGATATATAAGGAGCGGGCAGGATCGAACCCCACCAGCTTCCGGCAGGCCGGCCAATAGGCGGGACGCATTTTCAGGCAGCCGACCTCGAACGCATTCACAATCCGGTCCACCTGCTTGTCGATGCCGGTTTTCCTGCTCTTGATCGCCACGCCCTCCGCGTGCGCGTTCGTCAGCACGGTCACGCGCTTGCGCTTGGTGCGTACCGCCCGCAAAAACGCTTCCGCCCCTGGCAGGTAGCCGATCCGCCCTGATAATTCTTGCGTCAGCGCCACCACATCAATGCCCAGTGTCTTCGTCCAATAGTGCAGGTCCGTCCAGGCCAACTCGCCCTCGACGGAACGATAGAGTGCGAAGAGCTTCTCGCGCGCGGCTGGCTCCGCCATCCGGTGCAGCGCCGCATAGCGTCGCGGCAGCTCGTCTTCAAAAAAGAAATTGTCGAAGTCCCGATCCAGCAGCGTGCCGTCCATATCGAGCAGCACGTCATCCACGCTGGTCCAGTCAAACTCGTTCTTCATATGCGATAGGTTGAGCCGTCCGAAGGAGGCGTATTATACACAAGCGCGTTTCCGCTTTCTTGTCTTCACTCCAACGCTGTGTTACGTTCCGCGCATGTCTGCAACAGCTCCACTCATGGCGATTATCGGCCGGCCCAACGTCGGCAAGTCCACGCTGTTCAACCGCATCCTCGGCACGAAGGCCGCCATCGTGGACGACGTGCCCGGCGTCACGCGCGACCGCCACTATGCCGACGGCTCGTACTGCGGCCGACCGTTCCGTCTCGTGGACACGGGCGGCCTCGAGCCCTCCGCGACGGCGGGCATGATCGCACTGATCAAACACCAGTCGCAGCTCGCCATCGCGGAAGCGGATATCCTGATCCTGCTCATGGACGGGCGCGCGGGCCTCACGCCGGCCGACGAGGAAATCGTCACGCTCCTGCGCAGCGCCAGGAAACCGGTCTTCGTCGCCATCAATAAGATGGACACGCCGAAAACGGAAGCGCTGTTGGCCGATTTCTACCGACTGGGCTTCGACCAGCTCCATTCCGTGTCGGCCGAGCACGGGCTGGGCGTGGACGAACTGCTGGAAGCCATCATGCCATTGCTTCCGGAGCCGGCCGAGGATACTCCCGCCTCGGAGATTCCGCGCATTGCGGTCGTCGGCCGGCCGAACGTCGGCAAATCCACGCTCGTCAACACGCTCTTCGGGCAGGAACGGATGGTGGTGAGCGACGTGCCGGGCACGACGCGCGACGCCGTCGACACGCTGGTGACCTATCAGGGGCGTCAGTATCTGTTCACGGACACGGCGGGCATCCGCCGCCGGGGCCGGGTCGAGCGCGGCATCGAAGGCTACAGCGTCGCCCGGGCCATGCGCGCGATGGGCCGCTCGGATGTCGCCGTGCTGGTGCTCGACGGCGTGGAAGGCATCACCGAACAGGACACGAAAATCATCGGCCTCGTGCTCAAGCAGGGCCGGGGCTGCGTGCTGCTCGTCAATAAATGGGATCTTCGCACCGGGGAGGCCGGCGCCCGCGATCGTTACACGAAGGAACTCAAGCGGCGCCTCCCCTTCGTGCCCTGGGCGCCGATCCATTTCGGCTCCGCGATGAAGCCGGATTCCGTCGCGCAGATCTTCCCGCTGCTCGACCGCGTGGCAGCCTCCTTCATGGGGCGTATCCCGACCGGCAAGCTGAACAAGTTTCTCCAGGAACTGCTTGTCATCCACCCGATGCCGGTGCGCAAGGGCAAGCCGGGCAAAACGACGCTGTCCGCTTATATGACACAGGTGTCCACCAGGCCGCCGGCCTTCGCCCTCTTCGTCGGCCATCCGGAGAACGTCACGACCAACTATCAGAAGCTGCTGGAAAACCGCCTCCGGGAGAGTTTCGAGTTTCCCGGCACTCCGCTTCGCATTCTGGTCAGAAGGAAGTAGCCGGCCACGAGGGCGGCGCAGACGGTCAACCATGCTAAAATGGCCGGGACAGAAGGAACCGCGTATGACGCATCGACACACATGGATCGCAGACGGCGAGCCCGGCCCGCTCGTCATGCCCGAACGGCCGTGAAGAAACCCGCGCGCGATGGCGCGGCAGCCGACGCCCAGTCGGTCGCCGCATTCGACCGGCTCTACCGCGAGCATGTCGATCGCATGTACCGGTTCGCCCAGCGGCTCTGCGGCTCGCCGGACGACGCCAAGGACCTCGTCCAGGAAACCTTCCTCAGTGCCTACCGGAGCTTGAAGAATTTTCGCGGCGAATCCAGCGTGTCCACCTGGCTCTACACCATCGCCGCGCACGCCTGCCAGCGCATGCGCCGCAAGCGCAAGGGCGAGCCTGAACGGGAACTTTCGCTCGACGCGCTGATTTCAACACCGGACGGGGACATGCCGCTGCAAATCCCCGGCGAGGACTTGTCGCCCGAAGCACGCCTGCAATACAAGGAACTCCGACACAGCCTCTTCTCCGCCGTGCACCAGCTGCCGAAAAAGTACCGGATGGTCCTGGTGCTCCGGGACATGGAAGGGCTCTCGGCCAGGGAAGTCGGCGCCGTCATGGGATTGACCGAACGGGCGGTCAAATCACGGCTCCACCGGGCGCGACTGTTCGTCCGGCACGAGCTCACCGGCCAACGCGCCGGTGAGACAGGTCCGCCGCCGCAGGCGGCGAGACCTCGCGCGGACGCGGGCCGGCCGAGCATGATCGACGGGGATTGATCTCGCGGACAACAGGTGGTTCAATGAAGACACGACGCACCATGACGACCAGACGACGCACGACCCGCACGCCGCACCGGCATTCCACAGCCCACTGCCGGAAAATCTTACGGACGATTTCCGGGTATCTGGACAATGATCTTCCGAAATCGATGTGCGCGGAAATCCGCAAGCACCTCGGCGCCTGCCCCCAATGCGAGCGCGTGGTGCGCTCGCTCAAACGCACCATCAACCTCTGCAAGAAGGCCGACGTCGCGCGCCTGACGGCTCCCGATAAAACTCGGCTCAGGAAGGAAATCCTGACGGCCGTGTCCCGTCTCTAATTAGGATGTTGAAAAAGGCCTCCAGCTTTGTTCTCGCATCGCTCGGAACCTCAACGTACCGAAAAACGTACGTCTCGGTCCCTCGCTCGCTGCGGTCGCGCTGGGCGGCCTTTTTGACCATCCTCTTGGAGGGAACTTTCGGTACAAATGATGCAGGAATCATGATGCGGCAGGCGCTCTTGATTGCAGGAGCCCTGATCGTCACAAGCCCCATGTGGAATGGCCATGCCTCAGCCGAACCGCCATTCCCGGCCGACTCCCCTCCCATCGTGTCGCCGAACGATCTGGCCCTTGAGGAAGAAGTGCTCGTGCGCATCCGGGATCGCATATTCATGCCCGCCACGTTCCGGGTGCATGCGGGACGAAAAACCAAGCTGGTGTTTCACAATCAAGACGCCGAATTGCACGTCTTCGC
>JANOEZ010000304.1:0-3465 GCA_031413335.1 Nitrospirota bacterium | reverse complement strand
TCGTCGTTGACGCCTTTCAGGAGCACGGTCTGGGCGCCGAGCGGGATGCCCGCGTCCGCCAGCATCCCGCAGGCGGCCGTGACCTCCGGCGTCAGCTCGTCCGGATGGTTGAAATGCAGGTTCATATAAATGGGGTGATATTTTTTCACGATCTCGCAGAGCTTCGGGGTGATGCGTTGCGGCAGCGTGCCGGGGACGCGGGAACCGATGCGCACGATCTCCAGGTGCGGGATCGAGCGCAGAGCCTTGAATACTTTTTCCAGCAGGTGGTCGGGGAGCAGCAGCGGATCGCCGCCGGAGAGAATCACGTCCCGCACTTCCGTATGTTCGCGCAGATAGGCGACCGCCTTGTCGAGGTCGCCTTTCTTAATAAACCCCGGTTTGCCGACGAGCCGCTTGCGCGTGCAGAAGCGGCAGTAGATCGGGCATTGGTTCGTGACCATCAGCAGCACGCGATCCGGGTAGCGGTGAACCAGATGGGGCACCGGGCTCATCAGGTCTTCTTCGAGCGGGTCGTCCGGCGCGTCGAAGTCCTCCATCTCGGCCCGGTCGGGAACAACCTGCTTCCAGATGGCGTCGCCCGGCTCCTTGATCGTGGCCAGCACCGTCGGCGTGATGCGCATCGGGTAGGGGCCGACGATGTCCTCGATCTCCTTCTCGTCCACGCCGAGCCGCGCGGCGAGATCTCTCGGTTTCACCACGCTCTGGGCGAGAATTTTTTGCCAGGTTTCCATTCGATCTCCTCTACGTCAGGCGGCACGACGGATGCGCATCATCTTCCCCGAGCGTATCGGACTTGGGTTGCGCCTGGGCGGAGAATTTTTTGACCGCGTCCGGTCCCGACCCTTCGGCACCGTACCGGTCGTCGAGATAGGCCAGGATGTCCCGCGTTTCGCTCAAGACCAGGTCTCCGTCCTTGATCACAGGCACGTAGTATTGTCCCGACACTTCAAAGACCTGTTTGCGGAACATGCGGGTGTCGGGGACGACAACGTCTTCGAATGCGACGTTGAGCTCCTCGAGTTTCTCGCGCACCACCGCGCATTCCGGGCACCATTCGACATGATAAAAAGTAATAGCCATCGTTCAGAGCGCTGGCTGCGCCAGCGCGCAGGGAGCCATGATTGCGTCTTTCATGCCGTGAATCAACTTCTTGTCCGGCGAACAGACAGTGGCCAGGATGCCCGCCAGTTCGGCCTTGCCGCCGGACACAAAATAATAGGGCGACAGCCGGGCCCGTCCCGCCATCGGCACAATGTCCTGTGCCTGCTCATTATAATAGGAGAGTTCGAACTGCCGCCCCTTGTGGAATTCCTGCAGGATGTGCGGCGTGGTCGGGAAGGATGCCAGCGCCTGGTCGATGACGGCGGCCCATTCCGATTGCGGCAGGTCGTGTCCGACGGACACGCCGCGGCTGCCCCATGCGAGCGGCGAGAAGCCGGACGGCTTGATGACGTACCGGCGCCCCTTTTGCGTCGCGTGGCCCAGGTCGCGCCAGTCCGCGATGGCCCGCCCGCCTAACTGCAGGCCGGGGATCACAGCGGCAGGCGGCAGAGGACGCGGATCGAGAATCCAGGTTTTGGGCAACAGGCGGGAGAGGATGGCGTGGGTCTCCTCTCCAAGTTCATCCTGCCAGAACGCCGTCAGGGCCGGATGGTGAAACAGGGCGAAGGCCAGTTTCTCTTCCATCTGTGGCTTGAAGGGCGGCGTGACGGCCACGCGTCCCTGCTTTGCCGCGTACATGATCAGTTCGGACTTGGGCACGTTGGCCAGGTCGAAGAGTTCATAGAAACGGTAGAGCAGGGCAATCGGGCGGTGGTCCCGGGCCAGCCGCAGGCCGTCCTCGGTGAAGTCCACTTCATCAGGCTCCACGCAGAATACGGCCAGGTCCTGCTCGCGCAGCCGGGCCGCCATCCATTCCATTTCGGGGCGATAGTCCTGGGCTTCTTCAGAGACGACGATGGCCACGCCGCCGGTACGGCCTTCCATCCGCTCGCGCAGCATGGCGGCAAAGCCACGGACCATGCCGTCGGTGCCGCCCACCACCTCGAAGTGCTGAGTGCTGAGGACTGAGGACTGAGATTTCACGTGTGAATAGGCTTGTGCCATGCAGTCGGTCAGTCCGATGCCGCCGGGGACGGAATCCAATTCAGTGATGACCATGCCGGTGTCGGTCGGGATGATGTCGGGACGGATCACGTCCGGCAATAGATCCCGGAACCGGTCCAGCCGGCTGTAGGCGATCAGTGAGTCGGGCTTGCCCTGATCCAGATAGGCCGCGACCCAGGCCGGCTGCGTGCCATGGACGCTTTCAAAATAGAGGCGGTTGAGGGCGCGATACAACGCCAGCAGATGTGTTCCGAGCGTCTCGAAAAGATGGAGGTGTTCCTGCGAAAGGAGAAACGGTGACGGCGATACGCGCCAGCGTGCGGCCGCTGTGGAATCGGTCACGGTCTCGGAGAAAAGTCCGGCCCGGATCAGGGCCTCGCGGACGGCAATGCACCGCTGCCGGGCGTCCGCATGGTCCGTCCGACTGGAAATCTCACCTGCCAATGCCAATGGTGATTCCTCTCAGGATGCCGAGAGACAGGGCAAAATCGTAACACGGGACTGTCTGTCCAAACAAGGAGGTGGTGCGGAGATGGTCAGGAGACAGGACTAGGGTTTTTTATTCTGTCCCAAAGCCTTGGCGATCAGCTCTCGCACGGGACAGGCATGGGTCGCGGTCAGCTCTTCGCACTCCTGCAAGGCGGTCAGGCAGTCCTTGTCTCCGGTCCGCCGGGCTTCCTCCTCCAGGAGCGTCCACAATTTGGAGAAGGTGTTCTGCCATTCCACGGCTTTCAGTGTCGGGTGAACTGCATTGGGGGAGGCCTGGAGGCCGGACAGTTGGGTCGAGGTGCTCTGACGCGGGGCCTGGGGCGTCAAGCTGCTCAACGGAAATTTCCCGGTGCGCACCGTTTCAGTGACCACCAGCTGGCCGAGCGGGCATAGCATGTTGCCGCCTGAGATGGTCAATGCGCAGGCCTTCAAGGCCTCGGCAAAGGCGGCATCCCCCTTCCGCTCGGCTTCGAGATGGTAACGATCGATGATCGTCACGACGTTGAGGAGGCGGCGTGAAAATGCAGGAGGAGTTTTAAGAGGCTCCGGTGCCATTACGTATCCTGGGTATCATGCCCGCGTTGACCCACCCATAATTGCCGTGATGTCCGGGCGGGCGTATGATGACGCTGATACATACCATAAGATTCGTGGTGAAATAAAGCTGGATGTGGTGGTGATTCAGATGATGTCCCTTCCCCAACTTGTGCCGAGCCGGATCTGCCTGGGTTGCGATGTCTGTTGCCGATTTCCGGAGGCGGAGAACTTCCTGCGTCCCTATTTCACGGCGGAGGAAATCCGTCGGGCGGTCGCACGCGGCATCAACCCGGCGCATTTTCCTGATCTGAACGGCTGCCAGATTTCCGT
>JANOEZ010000303.1:0-11116 GCA_031413335.1 Nitrospirota bacterium | reverse complement strand
TGCTGCGCGAGGTGGCGTTCAGTTTCATCATCCCGATGCTCAAGGACATGCGGGTGCAGATGCGGGGCGTCGGCTATACCGCCTTGAAGGAAATCGAGTCGGAAGAAAGTGTGCCGTATTTCGAGGACGGGTTGAGCGATGGGGCGGGACAGGTCCGGGCGCTCGCGGCCGAGGGGCTGGGACAGTTCGAGGTCGGGAGGCGATCGCCGCGTCTCAAAAACGCCCTGCAGGATCAGGCCGCCTATGTCCGGAAATACGCCGTGCAGGCGCTGGGGAAAACAGGCGATCGGGCGCTGGCCGGGGTGATCGAGAAGTCGCTCGAGGACGAGGAACCGCTGGTGCGCGTGTCCGCTGCCGGCGCGCTCGCCATGTTGAATCAACCGCTCGGATGGGAACGGCTGAGCGGTTCGGCGAAGTCAAGAAATCCGGACGAGCGGAGTGCCGCATTGCGGACGCTCGGTCTTTTGAAGAGAGGCACGTCTTTCCCCGAACTCGACGCAGCACTGGGCGATCCGCAGCCCTCCGTGCGTGCCGCCGCCGTATCGGGGATGGGCGATCTTGGCGAGAAAAAGGCCGGGCCTGTGTTGCTCAAGGCTTTGCATGATCCGCTCCCTGCTGTCCGGGGTGCGGCCTTGACCGGCCTCGGCAAGCTGCACTATACCGATGCCATGAACGAGGTGAAGAACATGCTGAGTGACAAAAATCCAGGGGTCAGGGCGGATGCCGTGGCCGTGTTGCTTGAATTCAATGCTCCCTACAGCATGGTTGCCGGAACGGTGCGTGAACTGGCGGGCGACAAAGAGCCTGGCATCCGGGCACGGGTGTCCCGATCTCTCTCGAAAAGCCAAGGGGAATCCGTCAGGGATGCGGTGGAGGGACTGCGCCTTCTTTTTCAGGATGTTCTTCCGCTGCCACGGATGACCGCGGCCAGGGCGCTGGGCCATACTACGAGTCCCCATGCTGCGGCGATTCTGAAAGAGGCCTTGCATGATCAGGATGATGGGGTGCGGGCGACGGCGGCAGGCGCGTTGATCCGGGTGCTGGACGGAAAAGCCGGGACCGGAAAGGGCGAGCCGGCTGAAGGGTGAAGGGAGATGCTTGACACTTCCCCCGGCGTTGCAGTATAAAAAGCCGTTTCCAAAACCGCGCAGGACGGCCCGCCGACACGGTTGAGTCACCCCACGGTTCGAGGAACACGTGTTAAGCCATAGTCGGTCAGTTTATCGCGATCCATTCACAAGGAGGCAGGTCATGAAGAAGGGTGTATTGTTTGTCGTTGTGATGGTGGCGGTGGCGTTTCTCGCCATGCCCCTCACCTCGTTTGCCGGTGGGACTATTTCAGGCAAGGTGACCTATGCCGGCAAGGCCGAGGAGAAGGATTTCTCCTTCGCCAAGTTCCCCAACCCGAAGTTCTGCCCGAAGATTCCAAAAAAGGAACTCTCTCAGGGCGATAAGCGCATCCTGAAGACCATCGAGATCAATGGTGGTGGTCTCAAGGGCGCCGTGGTGGCGGTGGCCGACATTGAGGACAAGGCGTTCGTCGACGGCTACAAGGGCACCGAAGTCGTGGCCGAGTTCTGTGAGTTCCAGCCGTACACGGGCGTGGTGGTCAAGATGAAGAATTTCCACGTCGAGAATCATGATAACGATCCGGACGATCCGAAGTCGTTGAAGGGCGTGCTGCACAACCCGCACTCTTTCGAAGTGATGGGTGCCAGCTCCTCAACGATCTTCAATATCGCGCTCGCGGAGAAAGACTCCAAGCTGGACAAGCCGGCGATCATGCGCAAGCAGGGTTCCATGCTCCGCCTGCAGTGCGATCAGCACGAGTTCATGCAGTCGTTCTTCTGGCCGGTGAACAACCCCCACTACGCGGTAGCGGGCAATGACGGCTCCTTCGAAATCAAGGACGTCCCGGCCGGCAAGCACAAGCTGACGGTCTGGCATCCGTTCGCGGGCAAGGGCAAGGCAGTGGAAGTCGAGGTCGATGTGCCCGAAGGCGGCAAGGCGACGGTGACCGCCCAGATCAAGTAATCGTTTCGGTTCACGTGTGAAAGAAGGGCAGTGGCGGGCAACCGTCACTGCCCTTCTTGTTTTGTCTGTCCCGTCCGTTGCCTTTACGCGCCCGCTCTGGGTAAGATGCACGCATCGTAGTGAGAAATCTGTAAAAGCCCCTGTGTTTGAGGACGTCCGTGGCACGGGAACTCTCGCTCGCCGAAATATTCCAGCTCGGGTATTACTGGGAAACGAAGATTCTGCTGACCGCCATCAAGCTGGATCTGTTCTCCACGATTGATGCCAAGCCTAAAACGGTCGTTGAGGTGGCGCAACGGATCGGTGCGGATGCGCGCACGTTGGAACTGCTGATGAATGCGTTGGTGGCCACCGGCGTGCTGACGAAAGACGGAGACCGGTTTGCCAATACCGCGGTGGCTCAGACCCATCTCGTTAAAACAGCTCCCAGCTACATCGGTCATCTCCTGATGCTGCACGATGCGGAATGGAACAACTGGGGCAAGCTGGAAGAAGCCGTGAAGACGGGACGCTCGCCGGTCACCCAGCATGTGTTTGAAACCGATCCTGAACTGGGGGCCAGCGTCCTCTCCGTGCTGCACCGGATCGGCGAGCAGAGCGGACCGGCACTGGCCAAGCGGCTGGCGCTGGGCGGGGCCAGAACCATGCTCGATTTGGGTGGAGGCGCCGGCACCAATGCCATTGCCTTCTGCACCGTCTATCCTGATTTGAAGGCGACCGTGTTCGATCTGCCGCAAACGCTGCGAGTGACGGAGCGGACGGTGAAGCAGGTGGGGCTGGAGGATCGCATCGCACTCAAGCCCGGCAATTTCAACAAGGATTCCCTCGGCGGGCCGTACGACGTCGTGCTGATGTCGGACATTCTCCATTATCAGGACGATGAGATGAACGCCGCGGTGGTGAAGAAGGTGCATGCCCATGTGAACGCCGGAGGCCGGCTGGTGATTAAAGACCGTTTTCTCAACGCAGCAGGAACCGGTCCGGCCTGGACGACAGCCTTTGCGGTGCACATTTTGGTGAACACGGAACAGGGCCGGTGCTATAGAACCGCGGATGCGATGCGGTGGATGACAGACGCGGGTTTCAGCGATGTGGCCGAGCTCGAGCGAACTGCGGTGGTACAGGGCGCGCGGCCAAGTAAAACGTGAAACGTAACAAGTAAAAGGTTGGGTGCAATGGCGGAATTTCTGAAACAGTCCGGATTTTTAGGCACGCATGCCACGATGGGCGCGGACCTCAGCCAGCTCATGGCCACTGTTTTTACGGTGTTGTTCGTGATCGGTTGGATGCAAGCCAAAAAGCGCCAGGCGGATGCGCACCATTGGCTGATGTTCGGCGGCATGATTGCCATGCTCGGGTTTTTCGTCAGTTATTATCTCTTCCGGCAATTAGGCGTGCTGGCTTTTGAAGGGAAGGAAGGCTTCGGTGGATCTGAATCGCTCTACCGCAACGTGTTCATCCCTCTCCTCACCTTTCATATTATTCTCGTGATCATTGGGCTGGTCATGGCGGTCTACATGATCGTGCTGGGTTTTCGTGCCCAGGCGATCGAGCAGGGGCGACGGATTCTGAGCGGTCGTGTTCTTCAGACGACCTGGGGGAAGATCGGCCTGATCTTCGGTGTCCTCTGCGCGATGGTGGCGATGTACTTGCTTTTTCTAATAGCCGCGGATCGTTTTCGGGTGGGACGGCTCCTCGTGTGGGTCGGACTCCTAGCCCTCATCGCGATTGTGTTTGCCGCAGAAATGACGATCCAGCGCATTTGGCCGGACGGCGGGCAACGCCATCGAACGCTCGGACGCTTTACAATGATCATCTACTGCATCCTCTTTGTGACTGGCACCACGACCTACGCGATGCTTTACATTCTTTACCCCGGAAAAATTGGGTGATGGAATGCTGACCTGCGGCTGCGGACGCTGGATGCATACTGAAGGAGTCGAAGAGCGGATGGACGGCCCCGCGCCGGCCTGGTTTATCCGGTTCGAATGTTGCGGCTGTCATTGGAAGGTCGGAACGGAAGCGCCGGTCGAAGAGGCCACGACGTTGGTGGACCGGCTCATGTGGACCGATGAGGCCCGGCATGTGCTGGACCGCATGCCGCCGTATGTGGCGTCGCTTGTCCGTCATGATGTGGAAAACTATGCGCGTTCGAAGGACCAGCGGGTCATCACATTTATTCTGCTGGCCCAGGCCCGAAACGGCGGGACGGTGGTATGGGATCCCGATGCCGAACGGCGGCTGGACAATGTGCCTGGCCCGGTGCGCGCCATGGCGAAGGTCGAATTGGAGCGGACGGCGCTGGAGCGCGGACAGGCGCGCGTGACGATCGCGCTGATGGAAGAAGTGAAAGCCAGGTACTTCGGCATGGCGGCGAAGGGCTGAACGATGCTGCATCGGATGGCGTTACGGGTGCTTCCCTCTCTTGCGATGGCGGTGACGGAAGAATCCGTCCGCAAGCGCAAGCGATGGGTGATGTTCGCGCCCGGGCTGGTGGCCTTTGCCATCTATCGCCTGACGAAGCAGGTCCTGCCGCTGTCGGATGCGATCACATTGCTGGCCGTGAGCGGGTTGGTCTCGGCTGTCACAGCGGTCTGGGCCTATCGAATGGGACGGCGGGCGCCGCTCGCGCAGGTCTGGCGCGAGGACGGTGTGCAACGGCTGGCCTGGCTCACGGGCTGGATCGGTTGTATTTACGGCGTGCAGTTGTCGCTGATGGTACTCGCCTTACTGAAGCTGCTTGCGAATTACGATTTTCTCATCCACCCGGACGGGCCGGCGATGATGGCCATCATCATTGCCTGTACGTCGGTGGCGCGCGATGCCTTCGAGATCGGCCATGTCCGTCTGCTGCAGCGGCAGGGCGAGCCGGTCGTGACGTTCCCTGGCGGTGCCGGCTTCAGAGATACCATCATGGCTCGAACCGGACAGATGACCCGGTGGGCGCTGCTCCCGGCACTTGGTTGCGTGGCGGCGGCGGTTGGGTTTGGGGCTGTGCATGATGCGGCTGCAACCGGATTGGCCCAGTTGATCCTGGTCACGCTCGGTGCCGGCAGCCTGTCCCTGTGGGCCTATTTAGCCGGCGAGCAGCGGCCCGGCGGGTGGCGTGCCATGATGAGCGGGGCCGGACGGATGGAACTGTTTCGCTATTGGTGGTGGCCCGGCCTTGCCTTTGCGGCGACTTATTATCTCTCGTGGGCTGGAGTGGTGTTCTTCATCCTGCACGACAACGTGAGCGGCACGGTTGTGCGGGGCGCGATTGCCGGCGCAGTGGCCGGGATGATGGCGACGTATGGCTATTACCTGGGACACCGCCGGCATGTGGAAAATCAGCTGCGCCAAATTGTCCCGCCGTCCCTGTTGCGTTGCCCGTTTGTGATGGGTATTCTGTCGAAACAGCCGACGCTGGGACAGAGCGGACCTCCTCCGGAAGCCCTCTCGGCGATGGCGGCGGGCAAGCAAACGATGAGTCAGGGATGATCAATCGGCTTCGTTCACAACCGGTCGCGTGGTGCCTGGTGCTGCTCATGCTGGCGCTGCTCGCCGTTCCGTTCGGCGCAAGCCTGGCGGGAAGCGACACGGGCGTCTCCGCTGAGCCGTCGACGGATATCTATTACAACACGCCGGGGATTCCCAACGGGCCGGCGGCGCCGGCAGGCGATGTGTCGACCTATCCGCGGTACGGTTCATTCGATAACCGGACGTTTCTGTGGTTTGTCACCCAGCAGCATACCTACTTCGGGGGGTTCGTGCTCTCGCTGCCGATTTTCTGCGTGATCCTGGAATTTATCGGGCTGACCACGCGCAATCGGGCTGCGGCCTTGCGATACGATCAGACCGCCCGTGATTTTCTGCGCGTGGCCCTGCTGGCCATGTCGTTGACGGCCGTGGTGGGAAGCCTGATGCTGGGGCTGTTCATCTGGTTCTATCCGAGCTTCATGAAATATATGGGCGGGACGTTCAAGACGATGATGCCCGTCTACGCCTTCGTCTTCAACGCGGAAGCCCTGTCCCTGATCGCCTATTACTACCTGTGGAACCGCGTGACGACGCCGGCGTTGAAATGGTGCCACGCGGCGATCGGCGTGGTGTCGAACGTCTGCGGCGCGGCGTTGCTCTTTCTGGCCAACAGCTGGATCTCGTTCATGATGTCGCCCGCCGGCGTGGATGCGCAGGGGCGGTATCTCGGCAATGCCTGGCATCTGATGCACACGGCGCTCTGAAATCCGCTCAACGTCCACCGGTTCCTGGCCGACATCATGAATGGCGGCGCCGTGGTGCTGGCCTATGCCTCGTATCGGTTTTTGACGAGCAAGTCGGACGAGGAACGCGCCTATTACGATTGGGTCGGGGCGGTCTTCCTCGTCGTGACGGTGGTGGCGCTGTTGCCGATGCCCTTTGCCGGCTATTGGCTGATGCAAACCGTCTATGCGTTTCGCCAGAGCATGGGTGTGACGATGATGGGCGGGTTGCTCACGTGGTTGTTCGTCGTGCAGGCGCTGTTGATCGGCGTGCTGTTTCTCGGGATCAACTATTACCTCTGGCAGAGCATGGGACGGCTGGAGGGCGGCAAGCGGTACGAACAGGCGTATAAATATCTGGTGTTGGGGCTGGCGGCCTGTCTGTTCGTCTGGCTGACACCGCACACGGTGCTGATGACCGGCAGCGAGGTCAAGGCGATGGGCGGCGCCCAGCATCCGGTGATCGGCAACTATGGCGTGATGTCGTCCAAGAACGGCGCGATCAATCTGGTGATCTGCCTGACGGCCTTGAGCTACATCTTTTATCGCCGCGCCAATCGCACCATCACGGTGTCCTGGGCGCGGCAGGGCAACATTGCGCTCGCGGTCCTGTTCGGGCTCGGCATGGCGCACATCGTCTGGCTGGCGGTCTATGGATTTTATCTGCCGGCCGGCATCCGCATCAAACTCTCGACGCCGCAGGCGCTGACGACCTTCACGGTCGTCTGCGTGGGGCTGCTCATCAATCGGGCCATGCTGCGCAAGGCCATCGTGCACGGGACGGTGGTGTGGGGAAAAATGTCGGTGCGGGGCATGGTCACGCTCTTCGGTCTGGCGGCGGCCTTCAGTTGGGTGATGGGCTTGATGGGGTATATCCGTTCATCGGGGCGCCTGGCCTGGCATGTGAACGAGTTGATGCCGGATGCGTCACCCTGGGCCTACACCCCGACGATCGGCTTTGCAGCCAAGATGGTGACGGTGAATATGGTCGTCTTCTGGATGACCGCGTTGTTTCTGTTCTGGCTCAGCAGCCGCGATCAGCGGCCGCTTCCCGACATGGATACGGCGGTGGAGGGCCAGCCGCTCTTTCCACCATCGTCGCAGGAGGTGCAGCCGTCATGACGCAGGGGATCGTTCGCATGCAGCGTGTTGTTGGCGCGGCCCTGTTGGGTGCGTTCTGCCTCGTGTGCTCGTTCTCCGTTCCGGTGTCGGGCCAATCCGCTCTGTTGGTGCTGGACGATTACAGCGCCAAGGACACCGAGGGGTTTCCATCGGGGTGGAAGGCGCAACGGCAGGAAGCCAAAGCGAGAACACAGTACACGGTGCGCTCCGAACATGGCATGACGTTCCTGACGGCCAAGGACGCGGATCAGCGGGTCTACAAAAAGATCGCCTGGGATCCCAAGGCCATGCCGATCGTCACGTGGCGCTGGCGTGTGCAACAGGCGCCGACGGGAGCCGATCCGATCGCGGCAGTCTTTGTCTCGCTGGACACGGATCTGATGGTCATTCCGGTGGCCACGAAATATGTGTGGAGCCAGACCAAAGCGGTCGGCACGATGACGGAGGGCGGATTCTTCGACGCCTCTGAGATTGTGTTGCAAAAAGGCTCGAAAGGATTTGGGGGATGGGTGGAGCAGCGTGTGAATGCGTACGAGGATTTCAAACGTATTCACCGGCATGAACCGGCGGCCCAGGCCTGGGGGATTTCCTTGCAGGGCGGCCCAGGCGTGGAAGTGGATTTTGGGCCGATCATTGTCACCTCTCCATAAACGGATTCGTCGAAACGCGCGCAGGCATGTCGCTTATCCAGGCAGAGTTGGCTCAGATCGCTCCGCGGCATGTCGTGGATATGGTCTTCGGCGCGGTGGTGATGGGCACGGTGGGGACGTTGATCGGCTGGCTCATGGGCGGCGGCGCGATCCCGCTCACCGGCGCATTGGGCGTGGTGCTTGGTGTGGTCGTCGGATGGCTGGGTGGCAGGCGGTTCCTGATCAGCATTCTGATCGGGACCGTCCTCGGCGGGCTGCTGGCGTGGCTGGTTGCCGGGATCGAGAGAGTATCGTGGGGGGCCGGCGCGGGCGCGGCGATGGGCGGGTTTCTGGGTGTGCAGGCCTCCATGCTGCTGGATTTGTGGGCGGAACGGAAACAGGCGGCTCCGCCGTCGGATTCACAGCCCTAAGCAAGACGTGAAAGGCACGAAGGCGTATGGAGAATAAAGGCGTCCTGGTCGGGTCGATCATCTTTGTCTTTGCGTCGTTCGCGCTGATGATCGGGTTGCTGGTCCATGAATCGTACAAGGTGAACAAGCAGCGCGAGCTTCTGACGTCGGTCAAGACGGAACAGCGGCCTGTCGCAGCGGTCGAGGCGCGCGACTTTTCGATGTATAAAATACTGGTGGGAGACGAAGGCCGTGACATGGTGCAGATTCCCGAAGGGCCGTTCATGATGGGAAGCCCGGATGGCGATCCTGACGAGACGCCCGAGCATCAGGTGTATCTCAAGACCTTTTACATGGATAAAAAGGAAGTCACGCAGGCGGAATACGACCGGTTCCTGAAGATGACCAAGCGTCACAAGCCGGGGTTCCCTGTGTTCGAGGACGACCAGGCGAAAATTTTGAAGCCTGAACTGCCTGCGATCGGCGTGTCGTGGTCGGATGCCGAGGCCTATTGCAAGTGGGCGGGGAAACGGCTCCCGACCGAAGCGGAATGGGAAAAGGCCGGCCGCGGCGAAGGCAAACGGCGCTATGCCTGGGGCAATGAGTTTGTGCCCGGCCAGGCCAACGTGGATGGCAGGGAAGACGGGTTTCAATACCTCGCGCCGCCCGGCGTGCTGGAGGCGGGCCGCAGTCCCTATGGCCTGTACGATATGACGGGCAATGTGGCCGAGTGGGTGGCGGACAGCTACGACGAGAATTATTACAAGAAAGCACCCTATCGCGATCCCCCGGGGCCCGAAGAGGCGGATCTGAAAGTGATTCGTGGCGGGTCGTGGCGCGAAACGTCTCACAATGCCAGATTGTCCAAGCGGTTTACGGCCAAGAAATGGCGGACGGATAGCACAATTGGTATCCGGTGTGCGCACGATGCGGAAGAGCTCCGCCGCGCACCGTCACGGAAAACCTCCTAGCGTCAGCGCGCCCTGGCCTGAGGTTTTCGCCCGGATTATTCATGAACGCTTCTGCTGTAATCGCGGATACGCTGCTGCGACGGACGGGCTCGCCGTTCGGTCAGTCAACGTCCTGCCGTGAGGGCGCCTCCTTCCCTCACGACTCCACACGCCCGTCTCGCGACGCGTCTGCGCGATTTCGCGACGAACCGTCATAAACAATCCGGGCTGGGCCATGCTCGAAACCAGATTCAAAATCGCGCTGCTTGTGGTGGTGGCGATTTTCGCCAGCTTCCCGATCATGGGTATTCTGCGCGGCACCACGCTTCCACCAATCGGGCCGGACCTTCCGGAAGCGCCCGCGGCCGCTGTGCAGGCATCCGGTGCCGATGAACGTCCGATCGAAGAGGCGGCGGTCGGCATTCCGGCCGGGCCCTTTATCCGCGGCACGATCGCCGGCGGATTCGACGAGCAGCCGGTGAAATCGATCTCTCTCGACGCCTACACGATCGACACCTATGAAGTGACGAACCATCAGTACGCCGCATTCGTGGCGGCAACCGATCATCGCAAGGCCGGACCGCCGTCCCGCTACGCGAAGAACATGGCGCGCATGCGCGGCATCAATCAGCCGGTGGTCTATGTGTCGTGGGACGACGCCGGTGCCTATTGTCGATGGAAGGGGAAGCGGTTGCCGACCGAAGCGGAATGGGAAAAAGCCATGCGGGGAGGCGACAAGCGTCTGTGGCCATGGGGCAATGAGGTCGATCCATTGGCATCCAATTGGGCGGTCGCAAAAGATGGGCACGAGGTGGCGGCGCCGGTCGGATCATTTAAACGGGATGTCAGTCCGTTCGGAGTCGTTGACGGAGCCGGCAATGTGATCGAGTGGGTGGCCGACTGGTACGGAGAGGGTGCGTATCGCGATGCCAACGACAGCAATCCAAAGGGCCCGGAGTTCGGGACGTTCAGAGTGCTTCGCGGAGGCGGGTATACGACGTCAGGAACGGACGTCCGCGTGACCAGTCGTATGAAGATGGTGCCGGATTTTCGGGATGAGACGATCGGTTTTCGTTGTGCCGTTTCCGGAGGTCAAAACGCGGCATTCACGAAGACGGTGAAGGGGCAAAAAGTCACAGGAAATCAAAGTAGTAGAGAATAAGAAACACGGCCAAAATTATATTGACAACCATACCGGCCAAAACTATAATGTCGAACGTTTTCGAGTTTTTTTCCATCTCTATGTCCTCTCTGCGCTCAAGCGCCGTGAGCTTTAACATAGAGATCAGAAAGCTGTCAACTCACGCTAAGGAGACATCATGGATTCGGCACAGAACGACAACCAGATTAAACTCGGCAAGATGATTTTTTACGTCACCTGCGCGGTGGGGCTGTGGTTTTTCTACTGGTTTGCCGGCATTCAATGTCCGTGCTAATCCGCCATACTTTTCAAGGGAGAGTCGTGCAATGGAACTGCTGATCATTAAGGCTATCACCAACCCAATCTTCTGGTTTGCTCTTCTGGCCTTCGGTGTCGTCCTGCTGTTCATCGGGAAAAAGATGAATCTCCTGAACACCACCTGGTATGCCGCGATGGTGTCCGTCGTCATCGTGGTCGCCTATTTTCACATCGTCGATCATTACCTGATGGACATGCAGGGGCTGGACTACTGGTATCTCTTTAGAAAGTAATCGTTGACGTATCGGAATATGTTGAAACTGAAAATGAT
>JANOEZ010000302.1:0-15676 GCA_031413335.1 Nitrospirota bacterium | reverse complement strand
CCATTGAGCTACGGGCGCACAGGGTCTCAACCCGGTCAACACTGTGAAGTCTGCAGAAGCGTCTGAACGGCATCGGCGATCTCGACGACGGTCTTGCCGTCCGTCGCAATGACATGGTCCGCCGCGGCCCGGTATGTCGGTGTGCGCTCGCGCAGAACCTCTTCAATCTCCTCAATGAAGGATTTGGCGCCGGTGAGGGACGGCCGCTGCGTGTCCCCGCCGATGCGCCGACTGATGGTCGACACCTCGGCGGTGAGCCAGAACACAATCCCTTTGGCTTTCAAGTGATCCACGTTGTCCTGCCGCAAGATGGTCCCGCCGCCCGTATCGATGATCAATTGGTCTTTTCCAGCCAGCTCGCGGCAGACCTCCGACTCCAGGTCTCGAAAACGATCCCAGCCATGCTGCGTGACGATCTCCGGGATGGACCGTCCGGCACGACGGACGACTTCGGCGTCGGTGGACATGAGTGTGCGACCGGATCGCTCGGCGAGCAACTGGCCGACACTGGATTTTCCAGTGCCGCGGTAGCCGATGAGAACGATATTCACGCGAAGCGGGACTCCAAGACTTTTCGCATCACGTCGGCCGGTGCTTTTTGCCTGGTCCAGAGTTCGAACTGCCCGACGGCCTGATTGAGAAACATTTCAAGCCCGCGGATCGTCTTGCAGCCGGCTGCCCTGGCGTCCGCGAGCAGTTTGGTCTCAATCGGGTTGTAGACGATGTCCATGACGGTGAGGTGCGGCCTCAGCAACGAGGCCGGCACGCAGCTCTCGTGCACGTTCGGGTGCATGCCCAGCGGCGTGCAGTGGAGCAGCACCGTCGATTCTTCGATCGCGCGCCGCAGCGCGTCGTCGGTGATCGTGCCGTCCGCAAGCTGCAGCGAGGTTTTGGCCTTGAGGTCCTTCGCCAACCCGGTCCGTTCCTTCTCGTCGATGCCGAGCAACGTGAGCTTGGCCACGCCGGCGCCGGCGGCGAGCGCAAACGCGATGGCCCTGGCTGCCCCGCCCGATCCGAGCATCACGACTTTCTCTCCCCGAAGCGCCGCGCCGGACTCGGTGAGCGCCCGCAGCGCGCCGGAGGCGTCGGTATTGGAGCCGATCAGCCGGCCGTGATCGATCACGATCGTATTGACGGCGCCGATGTTCCTGGCCGTCTGCTCCACATCATCCAGCAAGGACATGATCGCGACCTTGTGCGGGATGGTCACGCTGAAGCCGCGCAGGTTTCCGAGCGACCGGAGGCCCTTGACGGCGCCGGGCAGATCTTCGACCTTGAAGGCCAAGTAGACGAAGTTCAGCCCCAGCTTCTCGAAGGCGGCGTTGTGAATGGCGGGCGAGAGGGAATGCTCGATCGGGTTGCCGAGCAGGCCGCAGAGCTGGGTGTGGGCGTTAATTTCCATCTGGCTATGCGCGGTGAGCTATTTGCTCCTGGCTATTTTCTGCGCGATGTACTGGTTGCCCATGACGATGTAGGTGACCGTGACGGTGTCTCCCGCCTTGATCTCTTTCAGCGCGTTGACGCCGGCGTACTGGGTCCGACCGTCCACGACGAAGGTGAACCGAGTCCCCTCTTTCTTCACGGTCAGCTTGCCGGCCGCATCATCGACTTTCAGCACCGTGCCGGGGAAATCCACGACATGCTGCGCGAGCGCCGGTACGCTCAGAATGCCGACACAGGCCGTCAATATGATTGCTCGAACCATTCGATGCATCATGCCCCTTTCCACCTTCTCAGTGAGCAGTCATGCCGCCGTCAATGGGAATCACCGAGCCGGTCATCCAGGCCGATTCATCGGACGCCAGGTAGAGGATAAGCTTCGCGACTTCCTCCGAGGTGCCGGGCCGGCCGAGCGGATAGGCGGTCAGGAGCTGGGCCAGGGCGTCCTTATTATTGATCAGCCCCGCCGCCATCGGCGTATCCACCAGTCCGGGGCAGACCGAGTTGCACCGGATTTTCTGTTGGGCATAGTCCAGCGCGACGCATCGCGTCAGCGTATCCATGCCGCCCTTGCTGGCGCTGTAGGCTGCGAGCATGGGAATGCCGACCAATGAGGCGATGGAGGAGACATTGACGATGGAACCACTGCCCGCCTTGATCATCTCCGGCACCGCAGCCTTGATCATGCGATATGTTCCCGTAAGATTGACCGCCAGCATCTCGTTCCAGGTCGCCTCGTCTGTTTCGTGGAGCAGTTGACCGAACGCGAGGCCGCCGGCATTGTTGACCAGGATGTCGAGTTTGCCAAACGTCCGCGCGGCTTGTGCGACCGCCGACTGGGCGTGGGCCTCGTCGGTTACCGACCCGGCGACGGCCAGCGCGCGGCCTTTGGATTTCTCGATATCCTTCACGACGGCTTCCAGGACATCCTTGCGGCGGCCGGTGAGCACCACCACCGCGCCTTCCTGCGCGAACACCCGCGCGCAGGCCGCGCCGATACCGGTGCCGCCGCCGGTGATGATCGCCACTTTGCCGTCGAGTCGTTTCATGCGCCGGGCTCCTCGTCGTCCGGTTCGTCCGCTGCATCATCTGATGGCGGCGTCGCTTGTCCGGCGGGCCACAGGCCCGGTTCGACTTTGCGCGCCACGGTGATGAACCCTGAGTGTGCGACCATCCGGTGATCGGGCCGCACGCTCCGGCCCTGGATGTTCCAGGTGCGCAGCAAAGTTTCGAACGTTTGAATCGAGCCGAAGACGGCGGCGCGTTCCAGGGCTTCGACGGTCTGCATGATTTGCGGCACCGTCGGCACGTAACTGAGGTAGAGTCCGCCGGACCGCAGGGCGTTCACGGCATGCGGCACGACGCGCCAGGGCTCGGGCAAATCGAGCACGACGCGGTCGAACGGCGCGTCGGCGGGGTCAATCCCCTCGTAGGTGTCGCGCTTACGAATGGTCAAATTGGCGGCCGGTCCCAAGTAGCGTTCGATATTGGTCATGGCGGTGCGGGCGAAATCATCGCGCGCTTCGTAGCTGACGACCGAGCCCCGCTCGCCGACCGCGCGCAGCAGTGCCATCGTCAGGGCGCCGGAGCCGGTCCCCGATTCGAAGACCTTCGCGCCGGGGTAGATGTCGGCCCAGATCGTGATCATCGCCAGGTCCTTGGGATAGATCACCTGGGCGCCGCGCGGCATCTTCAGCACATATTCGCCCAGGGTGGGCCGAAGGGCCAGCATCTGTTTGCCTCGCGACAGCGCGACCAGCGAGCCGTCGGCCTTGCCGATCAACTCGTCATGCGCGATGGTTTGCCCGCTGAACTGGAACGTCTCCCCTGCCTTCAGCGTGAGGGCGTACTGCCGCCCCTTCTTGTCCACAAAGTGAATCCGCTCGCCGTTTTTCAAGACACTCATGATTGGGCATTCTAGAGGCCCGGTGCAGGCATTGCAACACGAGCACAGTGGTCGACACGCACGCACGTCATACTGACGGGGCCACGCGTGGCAGTGTGTCGCGTGCCGGCATTCCATTCTCTGTTCCTTCTGCAAACCTGGCGGAGATTGCCGTGGGAAAACCTCGACGACCCTCTTTTTGCCTCCCGTTGATGTCGTCTCTGCACTCATGCATTACTTTAAAAAAAATGAATGGCCCATCCTGATCGGGGTGATCGAGAATCCCGAGTTTCATCAAGGGGTTTGGCGGAAGTTTTTCTTCCACGGCCCTTGATTCCAGGCCCATAGGCCTTAGTTCCCTCTCTACCCATCTGTCACGAGGCTGGGCACGTAGTCTCTTTGTAATGACTTTTGGGTTGTAGTGACATAAGTCATTGTAAGTACACGTGTATTTGCTCTGTATGAAAAGATAGAATCTTTCAGGATCATCGAGGCTCTAACGACTTATAGAGGCAAAAAGGGGTGGAAGAGGAGCAGCAGGAGGTTCTGAAGCCGGGAGGGTTGCCATGAAGAAAGAATACACAGAAGACCCGGAAGCGGCGGTAGGGCTGGCCGTTGAAGAGGATGACCCGGAAGCGGGCGACGTGCTCGAACGCATCGAGCGCGGCAACGATGCCTCGGCTGAGAAGGACGAAGCGCCGGAAGAGAAGATCGAGAAGGTCAAGGGGAAGGCCGCGTCCGCCGATCGGGGGGCAGCCGGTCCTTTTGAACTGGAGTCCATTTACTTCCGCTCGTTCGGCGAACGGCCGCTGCTGAACCGCGAACAGGAAGTCACGCTTGCGAAACAGATCGATCGGGCCGACCATGCCATCCGCGCCGCGTTTCGGGAAGTGGCCACGGTCGCCGCGCGCATGCGCAAGACGGACAAGCTCCGGGAGGCGATGTACGAACTGCATGAGGTGCGCGGGCTGAGCGGCCTCTCGGCGTTGGCCATGGAGCGGGCAGACGTCGCGCTGCTCGCGGTGCTGCAGGAAGCCCGGGGACCGGGAAAAATTTCGGCCCAGCGGGTCAAGCAGTTGAGCCGCTGCCGGCGGCAGATCCGCGAAGCGCGCGTGGAATTCGAGCGCGCCAAGGACGAGATGGTGCGCTATAACTTACGCCTGGTCGTGGATATCGCCAAGCATTACAACGGCCGTGGATTAGGCCTGCTGGACCTGGTGCAGGAAGGCAACATCGGATTGATGAAGGCCACCGAGCGGTTCCAGTACCGCAAGGGATTCAAGTTCAGCACCTACGCGACCTGGTGGGTTCGTCAGGGCATCACGCGCGCGCTGGCCGACCAGTCGCGGACCATCCGGCTCCCCGTGCACTTGACCGAGGCGTCGAACCGGATTCTCCGGACATCGCGCCGGCTGGTCCAGCGGCTCGGGCGGGAACCCAGGATCGAGGAACTCAGCGCGGCGCTCCGCCTGCGCCCGGAGAAAATCCAGGAGACGCTGCAACCGTTCCAGGAGCCTGTTTCGCTGGATAACCCCATCGGCGACGGCGACACGCAATTGGGCGATCTGATTGCGGATGGGCAGGCGCTGCCGCCGGACGCCCACATCAACCGGATCGAGCAGACGCGCGAGATGGACCGGATCCTGTCCACCCTGACACCGCGCGAGCAGCTCGTCGTCCGGATGCGGTTTGGCATCGGGCAGGATGATCCGTTTACCCTGGAGCAGGTCGGCCAGCAACTGTTCGTGACGCGCGAGCGGATCCGGCAGATCGAAGCCAAGGCGCTCAAGAAACTCAAGACGCCTGAAATCCGGAAGATGTTTGCATCCATCAAGTAAATCTGTCGCACGCACGATGCACAGGGGCGAGGCCGAGGCCTCGCCCCTGTTGTTTCAGGCCCCGGAAGTCCCTTCCTCCACCATTGAATTTATGAGAGAATGCGCGCCGGCCTGCTGGAGGAGAACACGATGGCGCGAGCGAGTCGGCGGACTGCATTCGTGATCGGGGCCGCAATGGTCGCGTGGCTCGTCGCTCTTCCCGCGACAGACGCGCGCGCGCAGAACGGCGCTCCTCCTGCCAAACCGAAGGACTGGTCCATCCCCGCGGTGGTGGCGGCGGTCAGGCCGTCCGTGGTGACCATCCTTTCGCGCGGGGTTCCGCCCGGTCCCTCCCAGCACGGCGCGCCAGCGGGGTCCGGCTCGGGATTCATCATCGACGACAAGGGCTACATTCTCACGAACAATCATCTCGTCGAAGGGGTCAAGAGCCTCGTGGTCGGGCTGCCGAGCGGGCGGTTGACGCCGGGCCGCGTCGTGGCGCGCGATTTTCTGCTCGACCTGGCGGTCGTCAAAATCGCGGCGACCGATCTCGTGGCCGTCCCGCTCGGCCAGTCCTCCTCGCTCCAGATCGGCGACACCGTGGTGGCGATCGGCAATCCGTTTGCTCTCAAAGGAGGCTCGACGGTGACGGTCGGCGTCGTCAGTGCGGTGGACCGCTCGATCCTCGCGCCCAACGGCGAAACCCTCCACGATCTCATTCAGACGGACGCCGCGATCAATCCGGGCAACAGCGGCGGGCCGCTCGTGGACCTGTCTGGTCGCGTGGTGGGAATCAACACGGCGGTCGCGCCCTCCGCGCAGGCCATCAGCTATGCCATCTCCATCGATGCGGCCGCGCCCTATATCCAGGCCATGCTCGAGCGGGGAACGGTCCTGCGGCCGGATATCGGTTTTGTGCCGGTGACGGTCACGCCGAGCGTGGTGGCCAGCTTCAATCTGGAGATCGATCGCGGCGTGCTGGCCGCCCAGCTCGATCCGGCCAAACATCTGGGGCGGCTCGGCATGCACAGCGGCGACGTGATCACCGCCGTGGACAACGTCGAGATCTACAATATCGGGGATTTCTGGCACGCGTATCTGAGTCCTGCCGACAAGACGCCCGCGCAATTGACGGTGTTCGGGAAAAAGGGAAAACTCTCGCTCTCATTGCCGCGGTCTCCGGCGGCACCGGTGAACCGATGAACGGGCCAAGCCCTGCGTCTTCGTATGAGCGTGCGGCGCACGCGCCCGGCGCCCTGATCCAGCGCGAACGTCTGGACTACGCGACGGCCTGGGCGCTTCAGCGTCGGCTGGTCGAGGACCGGCTGGCTGTCCGGTGTTCCGACACGCTGCTGCTGCTGGAGCACGAGCCGGTCTTCACAGCCGGGCGGACGGCCCGCGCAGAACATTGGGGGGGCGATGCGTTCGCCACGCACGTGGCCGGCATCCCGGTGCATCGTACGGATCGGGGCGGCTCGATGACCTATCATGGCCCGGGACAGCTGGTCGGCTATCCCATTCTCAAACTGAATCGGTTTTGCGAAGGCCCCAAGGCCTACGTGCGGATGCAGGAAGAGGTCATCATTCGCACGCTGGGACAATGGAACATCGTCGGCCGACGCCTGGAGAAATTGCCCGGCGTCTGGATGGGCGACACGCGGCCGGCCAAGATCGCGGCGATCGGCACACGCATCGAGCGCGGAATCACGTTGCACGGGTTTGCCCTGAACGTCACCGTCGACCTGGCGCCGTTTTCGCGGATCGTTCCCTGTGGCCTGGCGGATTGCCGCGTGACGTCGATGGCGGACGTGCTGACGCGTCCCGTGGATCTGGCCGAGGTCCGTCGTTGCGTCGCAGAGCAATTCGCCTCTGTGTTCGGACTTGAGTGGATCGCATCATGACGGCACCCACCCTCCCGTACGAGATGGACAATCATACATTCCGGCTGGCCGTGGCGCAGTTCGATCGCGCGGCGGAACTGATGAAGCTCGATCCGAACCTCCGGCAGCGATTGAAGCTGCCGGACCGGTCGCTGGTCGTCAGCGTGCCGGTCCGGATGGACGACGGCCGCGTGGAAGTCTTCACCGGCTATCGCGTGATCCATGATTCCTCGCGCGGGCCGTCGAAGGGCGGCATTCGCTACCACCCCGAGGTGAACCTGGGCGAAGTCGCGGCCTTGGCCATGTGGATGACGTGGAAATGCGCGCTGGCCGGTCTCCCCTACGGCGGCGCCAAGGGTGGCGTGCGGGTGGATCCGAAAAAGCTGTCGCGCGACGAGCTGCAGCGGCTGACGCGGCGGTATGCGGCCGAGATTCTTCCGTTCATCGGACCCGATAAGGATATCCCGGCTCCCGATGTGGGCACCGACGCCCAGGTCATGGCGTGGATCATGGACACCTACAGCATGCAGGTCGGTTTCGCCTCGCCCGGCGTGGTGACCGGCAAGCCGCTGTCCATCGGCGGGAGTCTGGGGCGCGAGGAAGCGACGGGACGCGGTGTGGTCTACGTGACGCTCGAGGCGATGAAGCATCGCCGTCTGGATCCGAAGAAAGCCACCGTGGCGATCCAGGGATTCGGCAACGTCGGATCGCACACGGCGCGCATCATGCACGAGGTCGGAGCCAGGGTCATCGCGGTCAGCGACGTCACCGGCGGCCTCTACAGCAAAACCGGCCTGGATATTCCGAAACTCCTTGCCGCGTCGACAGACAAGAGCCGCCCGCTCGGCGAGACCAAACTCGGCGACCGGATGACCAACGAAGACCTGTTGCAACTGGAGTGTACGGTGCTCGTACCGGCCGCCCTGTCGGAACAGATTACGGAGAAGAACGCGGCGAAGGTCCGGTGCAAGATTCTCGCAGAAGGCGCGAACGGCCCGACGACTCTGGAAGCGGACGAGATTCTCCATGACAAGGGGGTCTTCATCATCCCCGATATTCTCGCCAATTCAGGTGGCGTGATCGTGTCCTATTTCGAATGGGTGCAGGACGTGCAGCGATTTTTCTGGAAAGAGCAGGATATTCGGGACCGGCTGCAGGAGATCATTACCTCCGCCTTTCATCGGACGCTGGAGTTTTCCAAGACGCAGAAGACGAGCATGCGCATGGCCGCGCTGATGGGCGGGATCGATCAGGTGGCGCAGGCGCATCTGGCCCGCGGGCTTTATCCGTGAAAGACGTGACGCGTGAACCGTGATCAGTGATGAGAAAAACACGGCCTGAGCTGGTTCACTCGTTACGCGTAACGGATTACGGATCACGGGGCAACTCATGACCTACGTGCTGGCGGCAATTGCGGGAATTTGGATGGCCGATGGGCTGGCCCTGCTGGTCGCGCCCCGCCACGTGATGGCGCGCGTCCGGGAAGCCGTGGCGCTGGCACCCTCGTTGCTGCGATGGGAAGGCGCCGCTGCCTGCCTGGGGGTCGTGCTGCTGCTGGGTACGGAAGGAGTCCACTATCAGCCGCTGTGGATGGTGACCGGCTCCGCGATGGTTCTGAAAGGATTGTTCCTGGCGATGGGGCCTGAGCCCTGGCGGCATTGGCTCGTCGACTGGTGCCTGCAGCGGGAAGATGTGGATTACCGGTTCTGGGGGCTGGGCCTCTGTGCCCTGGCGGCGCTGCTGCTGCATGCCCTCGGCTGGATCGGGAGCCGGTAACCGATGCAGACGACGTTGGTCCTGGGTTTCGTCAGTCTGGTTTGGTTGGCCGCGGGGATCGTCATGATCGTGGCGCCGGCCTGGTTGAGCGGACACATACAACGGAATCTGGCCGATCCCTTTTCACGATTTCTCCTGTTACAGGGAGCCGCGCTGGCCGGGGTGCTGGTCGTGCTCGGCTCGTCCGTGGAGCAGCGATCCTGGTTTTGGATCGCCGTCGGAAGTCTTGCAACGGCCAAGGCGCTGATTCTGCTCGGCCTCTCGGCGCACCACCGCGACCGGCTCTTTGCCTGGTGGTGTGCGAGCCCCCTGTGGTTGCAACGGCTGGCCGGCCTCGTGACTGTCTCGCTGGCGACGCTGCTGGCGATCGATGCGATCCGAATGGGCAGATAAATGGACCTTCGTGCTCTCTGGGACCAGCATCGCGCGGCCGCCTGGCCGAAATTCTCACATTCAAGCGAAGGCGAATTGATGACGCTCGATACGGTCATCAGCGGGTGCGCCACCTACTATTTAGACGAGCAGAACCTGGATGCTCCGCGCCTCGCGATGCTCGGAAACTGCCTCGACGATCTCGACACGCTGCTGCCCGACGTGCCGGAAGAAGCCGGCGAGTATTTCAGCCGCCTGCGGGCGCTTGCCGGCGTGCTCCTCGAGCAGTCCCGACCAGGATAGTGTCGCTGGAAGGAAAACGCACCGCTTGCCTTGCAGTGCAAGGAGGCGTTCGTTACAATGCCGTGTCTTTTTTATCCGGCGTGATGAAGGAGGACTCGATGAACGTGCAGTCATGGCGGTTGTCGCTCATGTCGGTCGGATTCGCGTCCGTGCTGGGCGCGGCGACGCTGGCCGGCGCGGAGCCCTACGAATTGAGCAGGAACGACGTGATGGATCCGAAAGGCATCAAGAGTCCTGAGGTGTCGCTGTATGGCGTCAAGCTCGGTGATCCGGAGAGCAAGGCCTTCGACCTGCTCGTGAATGAGAAAATTTCAGGCGTGAAAACAGAGCAGGAAGGCACGTTTTTGTTGTTGCTGGACGCGCGGAAACCGACGGGACCGATGGCCGGCGTACGGCTCATCGACGGGAAAGTCGATCTGATTTTCATCAACAACCGCTTCGCGTACAAAGTCCGTGGACTCTTCCGCAACATCCTCAACAGCGAAAGCCCGGATGACATTCGCAAGCTGCTTGGCAAGGAAGATTGCGGAGATGAGAATGTGATGGGCGCCGCGATGAACTATGCCAAGCAGGGCGTGCTGATCAATTATCTGGGCAAGGACGTCAACGTCGAATTCTCCGTTCCCGGCGGCTGCTGATCGGCGGTTCTCCCCCCGCTCCCCGCGGGAGTTCCTCGGAATAATTCCAAACCATCCTTCAGGATTCGGGCTGTCGTGATTTCGTGCATGCGCATCGCGCCGAGGCCGGCGTGCGGAGAATTACTGCAGAGACTGCATGCCCTGACGCAGGAGCGTGGAGGCGGTGTCCCATCGACGGTTGGCGTGCAGGAGTACGAGCAGCACTTCTCGACCGTCTTGAGAGGCCTTGGCCACGAGACAGCGTCCGGCCTGGGAGGTAAACCCGGTTTTGATGCCTTCGATGCCGGGGATGCGGCCGAGCAGCCGGTTGGTGTTGCGGAGCCAGTAGGAGCGGTTCGCATTGAGGGGAAAGATCATGTCCACTTCCTTGCGGACGAGTGACCGGAACGTGCGGTCAAGCATGGCTGCTTCGCTCAACGTGGCCAAATCCGCCGCCGTCGTGTAATGCGTCGGCGAATCGAATCCGCAGGCGTTGCTGAAATGCGTGTCCAGCAAACCCATCCGGCGCGCCTTGTTGTTCATCATGGCCACGAACATCTCTTCCGATCCGCCCACGTGCTCGACGGCGGCCAGACAGGCGTCGTTGGCCGAGGTGATCAGCATCGCTTTCAGGAGGTCCTCCAGGCGGAATACGTGTCCAGCGTGGAGCCGGAGGTGGATCTTGCGGGCCGACGCAGCCTTGCGGCTGACCGTCACCGGGTCGTGCAACTGGCCGTATTCGAGGATGACCAGGGCGGACATGATTTTGGTCAGACTGGCTGGGGCCACGCGCCGGTTCGCGCGGACTTCGTAGAGCGTGCGGCCGGTGGACAGGTCCTTGAGTAGGATGCTCTGGGCCTGCATCTGGTGGCGGCGAAAGAGCGCGAAGGACTTGAATTCACCGGCTGGTGCGGTGGCCGGCACCACGGTCGCCGATGACGGCGCATGCGAGGCATGCACGGCTGCTGGCGTGATTAACGACAGCAGGCCCCAGCCCAGGACTCCGGGTATCAGAAAAATCGATCTGAGAGTCGGAGTACGGAGAACATTCATGCAGGTGTGAGCCGGGGATTCACAGCGTGATCGTTTCGCGAACTTTCGCGCCCCGCCACCCGTTGTCCAGCACCTTGTGGAAGAATCGCAGCAAGTCGGCCAGGTCGAGCCAGAATCCGCAGTTGAGGCAACGCGCGTAGAGACGGCGGCTGAGAAGCGTGTAGTGCCGCTGCACCATCATACATCCATTGCATTTGAGACATTGCATGGTCTGTCCGTATTATCCATGGCCGTTGTGACGCGCTGCCGCAACCGCGTCCTGTTCGTGGTTGTACCCCGCGTCCCGGACGCTGTCAAGCCGCGGGGCAATTCAACGCAGCCGGTTCATAATCAGCGCCACGCAGCCTGCCAGCATGCCTCCGCCCAGGATGGTCATCGTGAAGGTCAGCACGGCGTTGGCACTGCCCGTCGGATGCGTCTGATACAACAGATCGTGCACGCCTCCCTGAATCATCAGGACGGAAAGCGTCATCAACGCGCCCATGCCGAACCACCAGAAGAATGTTCTCACGTCTGTCTATCCGTTCGTGTCGTCACCGGGTACGCGCTCAGCGAGGCTAGGAGGCCGTCCGAGGGGCGATCGCACGCGTACCCTGATGGAGAAAAATGCTCACGCTTCCTGCGCCGTTGCTGACGACCGCCAGCCCGGGCGGTTCCGAGGCGTCGGGTTTGAGCGACAGGGGCGTGACGGCAAAAGGGCCAGCACCCACGCGATAGTTTTTCGGGGGATATTTGAATGTTCCGTCGCCACGGCCGAACAGGAGCGACAGGTTGCTGGACTGGATATTCACGATGGCGACATCGGCCATCCGATCGCCGTCGAAATCGCCGGCGACGCCGTGCACCGGACCCGCATCCGCGCCGGATTCCTTGCTGTCCTGGAATGTTCCGTTGCCGTTTCCCAGAAAGACGACGAAGCTGTCGCGCTCGCCGTTGATGACGAGCAAATCGGTCTTCCGGTCGGCGTTAAAATCGGCGAAGGACACGCTGAGCGGCCGTTTGCCGGTCCGGTAGTCCACGGGGTCGCGGAAGGAGCCGTCGCCGCGGCCGGTCCAGATCGAGACCGCGTTGCTCATGGGCCCGCCGTTCGTCACGATGAGGTCCAGCTTTCCGTCTTGCGTGAGATCGGTCAGCGCGATGGACGTCGGCGTGTCTCCGTACTCGTAGCGCGGGCCTGGCGTGAAGGTGCCGTCGCCGTTGCCCAGCAACAGGGCAATTTTATCGTTGCGCAGCGCGACGGCAAGATCCGGCTTCTGATCGCCGTTCACATCGCCGGCGGCGATCGAGATGGGCGTTCGCTGCACCGCATAGCGCTGGCCCTCGCTGAACCGTCCGCCGGCCAGTCCGAGAAACAGGACAACCTGATCGCTGCCCGCGCAGGCGACGGCGATGTCCGTCCGGCCGTCCCCATTATAGTCGTTCAGCGCGAGGGCGCGCGGCTCCACGCTGACGCGTAGCTGCTTCTGGTCTTTGAAACTGCCGTCCCCGTTGCCGAACAGGATTGAGAGCGAGTCGTTGCCGATGTTCGTGACAATCAGGTCCGTCAGGCCGTCCTGGTTGAAGTCCGCCGTGGCGATGGAGGTCGGATTCTTGCCGACGGGGTAGGTCGCGTAGAGATACAGCGGGTCGGGCGGCGTAAACGTTTCACGCTCGGGGCAGCCGGCGGCAGTGAGGAGCCAGAGCGCCAGCAGAACGCCCAACACAGGGTTTCTCGAGAGAGCCGGTCGTTGAACCATCGAGTCGCGCATTACGGATTCGGCCCCCTTGCGGCCAAGCCCCCGTTCCAGGTCGGCCGAGGGGAGCATCTATCGGGGCTTCTTTCCGGCTTGCCGGTTCGGACAGGCCCTGGGAACACGCTGACTCAGTGGGCGGCAGGCTGTTTCGGCCAGAACATGTGTCGAATTTGCGGCAGCTGGACGCTGTCGAGATTGGGAATGTCGTAGAGGCAGCGGTCGATCGTAGCCACCTCCTCCTCCGTCAACTCGAGCATCACTTTTTTCTTCCAAAACTGGTCCAAGACGAAGTAGTCGCCGCTTTGCGGTTTCTCTGCCAGCAACGCCTGCAACTTCTTGAATCCCTCGGTATCAACACCCGCCACGCGGCCATTGTTCCGGTCAATGCACCACTTCAGCACCTCGGCGATGCCGTACATCGTGAGCTCCATCTTCACTTTCGCTGACATTGCATTCCCCCCTGCTAATTTCGATCCTGCCTGCACCGAGCGCCCATTGTAGCCTACTCGTTTCCCGTTCTTCTAGAGAGAACCTTCGCCTTTCAGATAACGCCGAAAGCGTCCCATGAGGTCCGCGCCCAGGGTGCCGCCTGCGGGCTTTTGAGTGGCGGGATCGTGAAAATGCTGGCGAATCTCCGCCAGCCGTTTCTCCGCCTGCTCGTTGCCCTTCAGCCGTTTGGTTTTCTCCAGCGCCGTGTCGAAGGCATCAAAGGTCAGCTGGTTGTAGCCGAAGGACCGAATCCGCTTGACGGCCTTCATCATGGCCTCGTTGCGGAACGTTGTCAGATGATCGGAATCGATCTCTTGCAATCCCAGTTTGCGCGCCCGCCGTTCGGCCGCCTTGCGGATGCCGCTGCGGACGAAATCCGGGGAGGTCTGCAGGCGCTTCCAGGCCTCGTCGCTCCAGGCAATCCGTTCCTGGGGGGCATCCCACAACTGAACCAGGGCCGCTTCGTCGATCCGGCTCAGGCCTTTCTCGCGGGCCAGGTCTTCGGTGTCCCGGCGAAGCATCTGGGAGACGAATTCCACGGCAATCGGCGGCGACTGCTTGATCTTGTCCTGCAGGCGCGCCTGCGCGCCATCGGTCCAGTCCATGGGCGGTCGGGTTGCTTCCTGGATATCGCCCAGCGCCTCGACTTTTTCGTAGAGATCGACGTTGACCTCCATGTGCCCGCCCTCACGGGCCCGCTCTTCGGCGATCTGGCGGATCATGCCGCGCATGAACTCGGGGACCAGGTCAAGACGTTCCCGGGCCGCCGCCGTCCACGGCAACCGGCCCTGGGCCATGTCGTCGGCGGCCGTGGCCATCCCGGCTGTCCCGCCCATGCTGCCCATCATCTGGCTCTTGAACTGATCGAGAATCTCTCCGGTGATGGCGGCATAACCGAGCTCGCGCGCCTTCTTTTCGGCGAGGCGTTTGACCATGCCCCGCAGGAAGATCGGAGCGCGCTCCATCCGCTGGAGGGCGTCGTCGGTCCAGGCAATCTCCGGCAGCGCGGTCTGTGGGGAGGCATCGGAGCTCATGGCGTGGCTACTTGTTCAGCAGCTCCTTCAGTTCTTTCCCGGCTTTAAAGAACGGGACTTTCTTGGCCGGCACCGAGACCGTGGCGCCGGTTTTTGGGTTGCGCCCCTCTTTCATGCGGCGGCTGCGCAGCCGGAAGCTGCCGAATCCGCGAATCTCCGTCTTGTCGCCTCGATGGAGCGAGTCGCGGACGCTGTTGAACATGGTATTGACCACGATCTCCGCCTGCCGCTTGGTCAAGAGGGAGACTTGCTCCGATACCTTCTCGATGATCTGTGCTTTGGTCATGGCGTCCTCCATACCGCACTTCGTGTGAGCCGCCGGCTATTCAGGGTTCTTGATAATTGAGCCGGCGGATAAAACCCTTCAGTAATCTTCGTTTATACAATCACGCTCAGAATGCCATGAGGTACTTGAGTTGGATGCCCGTTTGAAGATCGAAGCGGGGGAACAGGCTCTGCACGCGGCTTTCGATGATCTCCTTGATGGAAAACCGTTTTTTGGGCTCGACCAGCGTGGGCTCCCCTTCGATACCGACCATGTCGGCCGCGATGCGAACCGCGTCGTCCAGGTCGCCCAGTTCGTCCACGAGCTTGACGTCCACGGCCTGACGGCCGGTAAAGATGCGCCCGTCCGCCAGCGTCCGCACGGCGGCGATGTCGAGCGAGCGCCCCTCCGCCACGGCCTCGATGAACTGGTTATGCACGTCGTCCATCACGGATTGTAAAATGCGGCGATCATCCGCGCCCATTTTCCGGAACGGCGAGCCGATGTCCTTGTAGTGCCCGCTCTTGACGACGACACCCTCCACGCCGACTTTTTTGAGCAGACCTTCCAGGTTCACCAGCTCCATGATGACTCCGATGCTGCCGGTCAGCGTGCCGGGATTCGCGATGATCCGGTCGGCGGCGGCGGCGATGTAATAGCCGCCCGAGGCGGCCACCGTGCCCATGGAGGCGACGACGGTCTTGTTCTGCTTGGTGCGCACGCGCTGCACGGCGTCATGGATTTCCTGCGACGGGACCACGCCACCACCGGGGCTGTCGATGCGCAACACGATCGCCTTGATGGACGAGCTGTCCCCGAACCGCTTGAGGTCCGCCACCGTGTCCTTGGCATCGAGAATAACGCCTTCGACACGGATGAGCCCGATACGGTCTTCGCCCGGCACATCTATATCTGGCAGGAGAGCGCTCGCCACCACCAGCAGCGCCACGCCCGCCAATGCCAGCCAGACGAAGCGCCGCCAGCGTGTCTTCTCGCGTGGCGGCGGCATGGT
>JANOEZ010000301.1:0-3668 GCA_031413335.1 Nitrospirota bacterium | reverse complement strand
CGACCGACGCCACCGGCTTGCCCTGGGCGAAGCACTCGAGGAGGTCGGTCACGTCCTGGCCCGTCGTGACCTCGTCGAAGGCCACGCACAGCGCGCCGCCGCCGAGCTCGCGGAGGTTCATCTTCTTCGACTTGGCGGCGTCGATGACCTTGCGAGCGGTCTTCTCGTCGAGGTTCACGCGCACGGTGTCGAAGACCGGGTGCTCGCCCGTCTTCAGCCCGAGCCGCGCCAGGCCGTCCTTGAAGGCCACGGCCAGGCCGTGGATGCGGGTGGCGATGGCCCGGATCCCGTCCGGCCCGTGGTAGCAGGCGTACAGGCCGGCCATGACGGCCAGGAGGACCTGGGCCGTGCAGATGTTGCTCGTGGCCTTGTCGCGCCGGATGTGCTGCTCGCGCGTCTGGAGCGCGAGGCGGTAGGCCGGCTTGCCCTGCGCGTCTTTCGACGCGCCGACGATGCGGCCCGGCATCTGGCGGGCAAAGTCCTGCTTGGCGGAGAGAAATGCCGCGTGCGGCCCGCCGAAGCCCATGGGAATCCCAAACCGTTGAGTGCTGCCCACGGCAATGTCCGCGCCGAACTCTCCGGGCGGTTTGATCAACGTCAATGCGAGCAGATCGGTTGCCACGACGACCAGCGCGCCGGCTGCGTGGGCCTGCTTGATCAACGCTTCATAATCACGAATCGTGCCGTCCGTCGCCGGATATTGCAGCAGGAGCCCGAAGAGGTTTTCCTTGAAGTCCACGGCATCGGGACGCTCCACGTGCAGGCGGATGCCGAGCGGTTCGGCGCGTGTCTGGAGCACCGCGATCGTTTGCGGATGGCAATCGGCGGCCACGAAAAAGTCGTGTTTCTCCTGCCCCTCCGCGGTATCGCGCCTGGAAATATTCAGGCACATGGCCATGGCTTCCGCGGCGGCCGTGGCTTCGTCCAGCAGAGACGCGTTCGACAGGGGCAGGCCGGTCAGGTCCGCCACCATGGTCTGGAAATTCAGTAGCGCTTCGAGCCGGCCCTGGGCTATTTCAGCCTGGTAGGGCGTGTACTGCGTGTACCAGCCGGGATTTTCCAGGATGTTGCGCTGGATGACTGCCGGCGTGATGCAATCGTGGTAGCCCATGCCGAGGAACGAGCGGAACACCTGATTGCGGTCGTGGATGGTTCGCAGCTCGGCCAGGACATCATGCTCGCCACGGAGAGTGCCGAACGCGAGCGGCTGGCGCATGCGGATGTCCTCCGGCACAGTCGCGTCAATCAAGGCATCGAGCGACTTGAGCCCCAGCGTCGCCAGCATCTCCTGGATGTCGGCGTCGGTCGGGCCCAGATGGCGATGCAAGAAAGTATCTGGAGGATTCAGAAAGGATGGTGCACTCATTCAGGCTCTCCGGGCCGATTAGACGAGGCGCGCACCCCTCAATTTTGCACACCCCGGCGCGTCCGCGCAAGGGGCTCTTTTCAGGACTGAGTATCGAGGACTGAGGACGGAGAGAGAACGTCCGAAGAGCGAACCTCAGTCCTCAGCACTCGGACCTCAGCACTGGGCGCAACGAGGCTTGCCTCGTTTGCGCCATTTACGCCATGATGAAGGCCGCATGATGCGTATTGCCTTCTCAGCTGCATGAAAATCCACGATCTCCTCATCGTCGGCGCCGGGCTGGCCGGCATGCGGGCGGCGCTGGCAGCGCCAGCTCAGCTCGACGTCGCGCTCGTCTCCAAAGTCCATCCCGTCCGCAGCCATTCGGTGGCCGCGCAGGGCGGCATCAACGCCGCGCTGGGCGAGAACGATTCCTGGGAAGCCCACGCACTCGATACCGCCAAGGGAGGCCATTACCTCGGCGATCAGGACGCCATCGAGGCCATGTGTCGGGAGGCGCCGGACGATATTCTGGAATTGGATCGAATGGGCGTGATCTTCAGCCGGGACGAGCAGGGCCGTATCGCGCAGCGCCCCTTCGGCGGGGCCGGATTCCCGCGCGCCTGCTACGCCGCCGACCGCACCGGCCACGCGATCCTGCACACGATGTACGAGCAGCTCATGAAGCGCGGCTGCCATGTCTATGAAGAATGGTACGTGACGTCACTCATTGTCGAAGACGGCGTCTGCCGCGGCGTCATCGCCTGGGATATTGTCCGCGGCGGTCTGCACGCGATCGGCGCGAAGGCGGTGATCCTGGCCACGGGCGGCAGCGGCCGCGTCTTCCACACCAGTACCAACGCCGTGATCAACACCGGCGACGGCATGGCCCTGGCCTACCGGGCCGGCGTACCGCTCGAGGACATGGAATTCGTACAGTTCCATCCCACCACGCTCAAAGACACAGGCATTCTCATCACCGAAGGGGCGCGGGGCGAGGGCGCGTACTTACTGAATACGCTGGGCGAGCGATTCATGAAAAAATATGCCCCGGAGCAGATGGAGCTGGCGACGCGCTCGACCGTCTCGCTGGCAATCGGGCAGGAAATTCTGGAAGGGCGTGGCATAGACGGCTGCGTGCTGTTGGACCTACGGCATTTAGGCCGGCAGAAGATTCTCGAACGCCTCCCGCAGATCCGCCAGTTGTCGGTGGAGTTTGCCGGGGTGGACCCGATCGAATCGCCGATTCCGATCAGACCCGGCGCGCACTATCAAATGGGTGGGGTCAAGACGACGATCTGGGGCGAGACGCACATGCCCGGCCTCTATGCGGCTGGCGAATGTGCCTGCGTGAGCGTGCACGGGGCCAACCGGCTGGGCGGCAATTCCTTGCTGGAGACGATCGTCTTCGGCCGGCGGGCCGGCCAGAAGGCGGCCGAGTATGCAATGGCCGTGATGCCGCGAGCCCTGTCAGACAAGACGTTCAAGCAGGAAGAGGCGCGCCTCCAACAATTGATGGACAATCACGGACCCGAGCGGGCCTGGCAGGTACGGGACGCCCTGGGCATGGTCATGAGCACGAACCTGGGAATTTTCAGGACGAAACAGTCCATGACCGAGGCGTTGCAACAGGTTCGCGAGATGAAAGAGCGTGCGGATCGAGTGATGATTCAGGACAAGGGCAGGATCTTCAACACCGATCTGATCCAGGCTTTTGAATTGAACTGTCTCGTTGAAATTGCAGAAACCATTGTGGCCGGCGCGCTCGCGCGGGAGGAAAGCCGCGGCGCGCATTACCGGTCGGATTTTCCGACACGCGACGACAAGACGTGGCTCCGGCATACGTTGGCCACGAAGGCATCCGATGGCCCGGCGCTCACCTACGCGCCGGTCACGATCACGCACTTCATCCCGAAATAGCGGGGCGATCAGCGGTGCAGGATGGCGGGCGCGCGGCGAGGAGCTTTGGGAATCGAAGAGGGGCTGTTCACGACGTGTCCGACGAGATCGAATGTCGTGGCGTCGGTGATGCGGACTTTCACGAGATCGCCCGGCCTCGCAAGTCCATCATTAATATAGACGACGCCGTCAATCTCAGGGGCGAGGCCTTCATGGCGGGCTTCCAGCAGATGTTCCGTCTCTTCTGACGCGCCGTCCACCAGGACTTCGAGCGTGCGTCCGACGAAAGCCCGGCTTTTGGCGAGAGAGATCAGCTCCTGGACCGCCAGCAGCTCGTTCTGCCGTTCCTGCATCAGCTTCCGGTCCACCTTGCCGTCCATTTGTTCAGCCGGCACGCCCTCCTCGTCCGATTACAAAAACGTGG
>JANOEZ010000300.1:0-1847 GCA_031413335.1 Nitrospirota bacterium | reverse complement strand
GTCCGGCTCCGACAGCAGCAGATGCGCCAGCGCGACGCGCATCCGATAGCCGCCCGACAGGGCTTCGATCGGCCGCTCGAAGTCCTGCTGGGCAAAGCCCAACCCGGACAGAATGCGCTTGGCTTCATGCTCCGGGTACAGATCGCGATGGGCCGCATCCAGCACGGTCTTGCCGGCGAGTGTTTCCAATTCCTGCGGCAGGTAGCCGATCTTCAGCTTGGGGCGCTTGCGAATCGTGCCTTCATCCGGAGAATCCTCGCCGAGGATCATGCGCAGCAGGGTGGTTTTGCCGCTGCCGTTGGGGCCGACGAGGCCTGTGCGTGTGCTCGGGCGCAGATGCGCGGTGGCATCCTTCAGTAGAATGCGAGTCGAGAATTGTTTATTGACGTGTTCGATTTGAAGCATGGCAAACCGGTTCCTTCCGGATCTGTTTCAAAGAAAGACTGAAAAAAGAGAACAGAAAGACTCAGAGGAGGAGGACGAAGAACTCCATATGGGAGATTTGCAGAATGAACATAATCAAATTAGGGTGTTTATCCGGCGGCGGCAATCGAGATTTATAATAAGTCGCGTAGCGACACCTTGTTTAGCAGTCGAACGCCACGGCTCGGCGGTACTAATGGCGCGCCATTGCTCAGAGGGATGTAGTCTCCATGCCTCAGTCGCGCCAAAAGCGCGGCGCAGAGATGGGAAAGAGCCGCTGGACTACATGCCGCGCTTGGTTTGGTGGAGCTGGCCGGGATTGAACCGGCGACCTCCTGCATGCCATGCAGGCGCGCTCCCAACTGCGCCACAGCCCCACCCAGCCCAAGTGAACAGTCAAAAGTGAAAAGTAAAAAGTGCTTAAGCGGAAGGAATGCTAACACGGGCTCGGCTTGCTTGACAAGCATGGCGGTGCATCCTACTATTGCGCGCACCAAGCTCTGCCAGGCTCTGATGTGGTGCACGCAGCCCGGTCAGGGCTCTTTTTTTGAATAAAAGTTGGTAGCTGGCAGCGAATAGCGAAGAGTTTTTCAGCTCCGGCTATTTGCTATTAGCTGCCCGCTATTCGCTGAGAACGAAGAATATGGCGAATCTCGTGATCGTCGGCACCCAGTGGGGCGACGAAGGCAAAGGGAAGATCGTGGACATCCTGTCGCGCGACGCGGACATCGTCGTGCGCTATCAGGGCGGGTCCAACGCGGGCCACACGGTCATCAATCACCACGGAACCTTCGTGTTCCATTTGATTCCGTCCGGCATTCTCTATCGCGGCAAGACCTGCATGATCGGCAATGGCGTCGTCATCGACCCGGCCTCGATGATCGAGGAAATGGACGGGTTGCAGGCCAAGGGCATCAAGATCGGAAGAAACTTCGTCGTCAGCGAACGGGCGCATATCATCCTGCCGTACCACAAGGCCATCGAAAAGGCCTCCGAGCAATCCAAGGGTTCGCGGAAAATCGGAACAACCGGACGCGGCATCGGGCCCTCCTACGGGGACAAGATGGCCCGCATCGGCATCCGCATGGGCGATCTGCTCAACCCGCAGCTCTTCCGGCGCAAGCTGGAGGAAAATGTCGCGGAGATGAACACGTTCCTGCAGCGGCTCTACCAGATGGAGGGCTTCCAGGTCGAAAAAATCTTCCAGCAGTACCGGGGCTATGCCGACCGCTTGAAGGACCATGTCGCCGATACGACGGTGCTGCTGAACAATGCCATCGAACGCGGAAAGTGCGTGCTGTTCGAGGGGGCACAGGGCACGCACCTGGACGTGGACTGTGGGACCTATCCCTACGTGACATCATCCAGCGCGGCGGCCGGCGGCGCCTGCACCGGCACCGGCGTGGGGCCGACGAAGATCGACG
>JANOEZ010000299.1:0-1496 GCA_031413335.1 Nitrospirota bacterium | reverse complement strand
TGTTCAGCGTCGCGATCATCCCGCACACCGCCAAGGTCACGACGCTCGGCCTCAAGCAGCAGGGCGATACGGTCAATCTGGAATCGGATTTGATCGGAAAGTATGTCGAGCGGCTCTTACAAGAAAGGGGACAGCTCCCGCCGAAATCAGAGATCGTGATTGATCGAGACTATCTGCAGAAGCGCGGCTTGACCTGACCCGCATCGTAAACCTGACGACCAGGAGATCTTGCATGAAAGCCGCCCTCATGACTGCCCTCAAAATTCTTCTCGGATGCGTGGCCGGACTGGCGACCCTCTATCTGATCCTCATCGCCATCAACCTGGCGGATGAAGACCTGACTACGGAGGCCAAACAGTTCATCGAAGACCCATCGCCTCCGCCACCGACCATTCCTGAAGCCCAAAACGCCTTTTATGCATTTCTTGGATTCACGTCGGAGGAAGGGACGGATATTCACGCAAAGGGGAAATCGATCGTCGAGACCTATCACAAGGCGATCCATGACAATCCATATGTGAAATGGGAGGGCTATCCCGGACCGGTCCTGTTCGGAACAGAGAGGATCAATTTCAAAGGGAAATCGGACGCCCTGTGCTCTAAGGAGACACCGTCATGCCTGGCGCATGCCGCCAAGTCGGAAGCAGCTGTCCGGCAGTTGCTGAAGGATAATGCCACGCTGGTGGCACGCTACCGCAGCTTCTCCACCTATACTGCATACGAGAACCCGATGCGGATAACCCTGACCACCCCACTTCCAAACTTCTTCGACACGCGCCAGACGGCGAACCTGCTCATGACGGACGCGGTTCGGATGGCTGCACAGGGCCGCGTGGATGAGGCCTTCGGAATCTTCCTTGACGATCTGGCGCTCTGGCGGCGCCTGCAGCCAGGCCGGCAGATGCTGATCGAAAAGATGGTCAAGGCGGCTCAAGTGAGCGCCGACCTCCAGATTCTATCCGAACTGATCAGCCGCTACGGCGTGCCCAGGAAGCGGGAGCGACAGATCGCCACAGTGTTCGAGCCACTCACGGATCGCGAGCGTGACATAGTGGCAGTCATGCGGACCGAAGCGCTCATGATGGACTCCATGAGGGATCGGGCGCTCCTACTCGCAAACGCAAACGTCGAGGGATGGGCGATGGGACGCCTTGGCGCCTATCTGGCCATGCCGTTCTACCAGCCCAATGCCACGTTCAATCGTTACGCCCATGCCTGGGCATTTCAGATGGAAATGGCCCGCACACCCTCTTCGCAATTTGTCGAACAGTTGGCAGCGCACGAGCGACGATTTCAGGAGGAGTTCGCGCACGCTGAGGTGCACTGGTACGACTGGTATAACCCCATTGGAAAGCTATTTTTCGCGATCGGAGGTCCGGGAAGTTTTGCGAAGTTTCCCGCGCGCATGCACGACCTGGATGGCTTGATGCGCCTCGTAGCCTTGCAAGCTCAGATCAAGCAACGGGCGATTCCTGATAGCAAGATCGAGGGATATC
>JANOEZ010000298.1:0-6629 GCA_031413335.1 Nitrospirota bacterium | reverse complement strand
CGCCCTTCCATGCCACCGACCAGGGGATCCGTGACGACGGTGACCCGGGACCGTTTCAGCGCCACGCTCAAGGTCGCATCATCACGGATTTTCTTGGCGTCGTCGCTGCTGATGATAATATTGGCCTTCAGCGCACCGGCTTTATCCCCGCCCTTGATCTTCAGCGGCACACGCCCTGACCGTGGCGGAGCAGGCGGCGCGCTCTGGACCGGCCGAATCACATAGGCCCCCTCCCCTAACAAGGACGATAAATCAGCACCCTTGGGAGCCGCCATGTAGTGCACCATGCCGTCTTTCTGCGCGGCAGCCCGATCGACCATCTTGGGCCCGTAGACCACTTCGCCCTTATCATCGAGCACGGCAGGGAAACAGGCCGGCTTCACGCCAAGCCCCCGCGCATCAATCACGAGGCCGGTATAGCTCTCGGACGCAGGCTCCGGCGGCAGTTTTTGATCCTGCACGCCCATCTGGTCCAGGAACGGATCGTAGAGCGAATTGACGCCCCACAGCGGCGCCTTGACAAAAACCTCGACGCTTCCATCCGGAGACTCGATCGTCTTCTCAATCTGCGCTCCTTTGACAAATCCGCTCACCTGGCTTTTGATGACGTCGTTCTGCACAATGTAGTTTTCCACCAGCGTGGCGGCATCGATCCGCACACCTTTGACCACTTCCAGCAGATTGCGCACGGCAACAGAAAAGGCCGCCCGCTGGGCCAGAGCCTTGCCGGCCGGTCCGGCATTCTGAGGCGGCACGCCAATCCCAGTCGCCTTGACCCATCCGGACGTCCAGTTGACCGACCCGGATGACGTCTTTTCAACGAGGTGCGCCGGTGCAGCCGTCTGCGCCAGCACCGATGCGGCAGTGCCCGTCACACAGGCGCCAATGGCGCCGCTGACCAGCATCCAGCGTCTCCATGCCGTCAACCCTCCCGTTCGGTATGCCATGCGTCCGCCTCCTCAAATTATCCAGGCCCGGCTCGTGTTAGATTTTCAGCGCTTCCTTGAACATGCGGATCGCCAGCAGCGCATCCGCTCCAGACACGGCCTGCCCGCCACCGAACTCGCCGGTCACTTTGTCGACTTCCAGAATACTGCGGCTCCCGAGCACCATGGCCGCGTTGAAATAATACATGTCCGGCCGCACATCCGGATACGGTGATTTCTGGCCGAAGAACTGCGTGGCCAGCTTGTTGTCGCCTGTGATCCGGATCATGATGTCCTCCAGCATGACGGCGTACTCCGCCTTGAGGAGCGGTTTGCTCGGCTCGAATTTGTGATCGGGCGACGGCTCCAATCCACGCACACCCAACTGGATGACCGTGTCGATATCGGGCTTCAGCGGATGGGTGGCAATATCCGTGGCCGGCTCCATCGCGACGATCTTGTCCGCCTTGAACTCCTCCTTGCCCGGCGACTTGAACGAGGGATCGAAGGTCTTTCCACGCTTCTCGAACAGCCGGTCAAGACCCAGCTCCTGAATGAACAGCGCCGCCGCATCGGCCCGGCTGATCTTTTCGATCACCGCGATCTGCTTCCCAATCTTGGTCCCGGGCGCCGCGCGCTGGATCTTCTGCACGACGTGCCATTCCTTGTCGGCCTCGCCGGTAAAATCCTTGTTCAGATCCAGCACCGTTTTGAATTGATCGGCGGCCTTGTCGAACTCGAGGCCCATCCGGTAGGCGCGCCCCATGTAGAAATGCAGTTCGGCGTTTTGCGCATCCCGTTTCATGGCATCTTTGTATTCGGATTCGGCATCCTCGACCCAGTCTTTCCTGCGCTCCATGGACAGCACGCGGATCTTCATCACCTCAGCCACGATGGCCGGTGACTTCTGAAGATCCTTGGCCTTGTCGACCGCCTTGTAGGCCTCCTTGTACTCGCCCTTGGCGCCATGCACCAGACCGATGCCGGCATAGCCCGGCGCGAATTTCGGATCGAGGGCGGTCGCGCGCTGGAAGGACCGCATCGCCCCGTCCCAGTCTTCCTTGTTCGACAGCCGAATGCCGGTCAGATAATGATGCTCCGGCGTATCCAGCGCCGCTTCCGGCTTGGCCGGCCCCGCGCCGCACGCCGTCAGCAGACTCATCCCGCCGATCAACGCCAGCACTACCACCGCGCTTGCCACTGTTCTGAGTAAGGTTTTCATTGCCAGGCTCCTTTCCAATGCCAAGTCACGGCTAATCAAGAATCACCATCACGCGGGCCTTCTCCAGGAAGGTAAGGTGTTCCTTCATTCCATGGAGCACCTGGGCATCGCTGTTGCTGATGACCAGATCCGTTTTATTGGGCCCGTCTGTTTTCAGGGCCTTGACCATCAGGGGACGATCGGTCACGCGCGGATTGCCCTTGGCGGATTCCACGTCTTTGAGATAACCCACCATCCCCTGCTCGACCGCATATTGCCGGTTCACAAAGGCCGACCCATAGATTTCCCGGCCTTCCTCGTTCCGAATCTTCGGCGCCACAGCTGGACGCACGCCGATGCCCCGCGCATCCACGATCAGGCCGGTAAAGGCCGTCGTCGAAGGCGCCTGCCCCTGCGGCATCGGAGTGACTTCGACGCCCCCGCTGGATTGCGGTAGGAACGCGTTGGAAAAGTCTCCGTTGAGTTTCATCGCGACCGTCACCATCACGGACCCGTCTGGGCTGACCTGCTTCTTGATGATCTGGGCGCCCTGTATGAACCCGCTCACTTCCGTCTTGATCACATCGCTGCTCACGATCATGTTTTCCACCAGCGTGGCCGAGTCCACTCGAATCCCCTTGACGGTTTCCAGTAAGTTCCTCGTCGCCACCAGAAACGCGGCCCGTTCGGCCATGGCCCTGGCCTGGGCGGCATTGACGGCATTGGCCGGCGGCGCGCCGAAGCCTGTCGCCGTGACCACACCCTTCGTCCAGTCAATGGATCCATCCGGCCCGGCCGGCTCGACGACGCCGCCCATCTGCGCCCAGGTCGCGCCGACGCCGAGCAGCACACCAACGGCCATCACCACCATCACCCCTCGTACAAATTGTCGTGTCATCATCATGCCTCCCTTGTCCTGATCCTCGTTGAAAATTCTCTCGCCGCTAGGGTCTCACTTCATACGGTAATGTCGTTTCGTTCCAATCCTCGTCCTCCAGTTGCGCCAGCCGTTTGATGACGTCCTGGATCAGCCCGTTTTCTCCGCCGGTATATGTTTTAAAGACATCCGTTGAGGCGTCGGCCCCGACCAGATTGATCGGCTTGCGCGTCGCAATGACCTTGATGTATTCCTGCGCTTTCTTCGCCCCCTTCGGCAGGCTGACGCGCAGCCGCACGCCGAGCGCGCGCAGGGTCTCGTTGGGGAACACGACCTCCTGGTCCGGTGTAATCTGGTTCCGCTCCACAAACTTGTTCGGCAGCAGGAGCGTCACGCCGCCGTCCTGCGTCACGCTGAAGACATGGAGGTAGGCCGGCTGGGTCGAGCTGATTTTGATCAGCGCTTCCTCGTTGTCCTGGAACACCGTTTTATTCAAGCCCCCGCGCACGTCGAACCCGGCGCGCCGCTCCACGCGCACAGGCCGGACCTGGGCCGTGACTTTGATCCGATACATCGCCATCGCAGGCCCCGGGCGCTTGCCGTCCTTGATCTCTTCGATCTGTTCGTCGGCCCACTGCTCCTGCTCGATAACACCCCGCGACACCGAGGAAATCAGTTCGTCGGTGATTTGCGAATTATGCAGCACCGATGCGCTTCGCACAAACACCCCCACGGCCTGTTCGATGGCATTGCGGCGGGCCTCGTCACGGGCCCGCCCTCGCACTTCGTCTAATGACATATCCTTCAAAAACGGTGCCACCCCCTCGGCCATCACCGTGACGGTCGCGGCTGGCTCCGCAAACGTGGTGTTAGTCTCTAGGAGTATTCCGAAGACCATCCCCATCAACGCGGTGACAAAAAATGCTCTGTGGGACAACAACACCAGGTGTGCTTTTTCCGCTACCGGCCTGCGAGACACAGCGGTGCCGAGAATTGAATCTGTGTGTGCAGGGATAGGTATAGAAAAGCCAGACACGTCCATCACTCTATGATACTGCTTGCGAAGCCTCGTGTCGTACGAAGCGTGAGGATAGAGTGAACGGCATTGGAAAGTCAAACCGGCTGGACGCTTGTAAAACATTGATAAACAATAACTAGTCGTACGCGCTACCGCGTATCTTGCTTGGGTTTTTCGGAAGAATCAGAAGCGGGCCAGAGCTTCAGTTCAGCCTCAAGCTGGAGAATCGCATCCTTCTGCCCCTGTGATCGCGCCAACACCAGCGCACGGTTCAATTCGGCGCGCGCACGAGGCGTATCGCCCAGCGCGCGATAACTCCAGTACGCACGCTGCGCATAGGCGAGCGCCTCACCCTGCCGGTTCTGCGCTTCAGCGACGCGCGCCAACCCGCTCAGATCCGCCGCAATGGCGGATCGGTTTTCCACCGCCTTATCCAATTCCAGCGCCGCCTGAAAATGCGTCTGCGCATCATCCAGCTTACCGACCGCCTCTGCAATCAATCCCAGGTTCGTCAGATTGGCGGCATGAGCCGGATGATCGTCGAGGGCCTTGTTGATCGCCAACGCGGCCCGAAACGAGGCCTCCGCCTCCTTCAGCCGCCCGGCCTGCTTGTCTAGCAACCCGATATTATTGAGCACGACCGCCTCGCTCCGTTGGTTGCGCGTCTCCCGGGCCAGCGCCAGTCCCCTGGCATAAAACGAGGAGGCCTGGCCGGTCTGTCCGGCCAGTTGCAGGGCCGTCCCTAAATGCGTAATCGTCTCCATCACAAGATCCGGACGTTTCAACGACTCGGCAATCGCCAGCGCCTGCTGATGGAGTTGAATGGCGCCGGCCGCTCCCCCCTCCAGCGCCGTCACGGCCCCCACATCGTTCAGCGCCTGCGTCATCCCCGGAAGATCATCGAGACTTTCCGCGAGTTGCTGAGCCCCCTCAAACGTGGCCTTGGCCCTCGCCCGGTCGCCCCGATCCAGAGCCCGGTGCCCCTGCACGCGCAGCGCCTGCACCTTGGCGGCCAGCGTCGCCTCCGCGTTCCTGGACGGTTCTCCGGCGCAGGCGGCCACCAGCGCGGCTGTGCCGACGATCCCGACGATGCCGACTCTGAATCGCCGATTCGTCACTTTGAGAGCTGATCCCCCCGGAGGCTTTGCAGACCGCTCCCCGCCCGACCGGCCTCTTTCGGTTCAGCATTTTTGATCATGGTGCTGACAGGGAACGTTTTCTTGGCGCCGCGGATGATCGTGTTGACGTCCTCCAGCGTCGCGTTGGCCGTGTGTATGAGCGGCGGCATCTCTTTGGCCAGATTTTTCACGGATTCGGTCGCCGCCTTGATGTTATTCACCGCCTCCTGGGCGGAGTCGGTCACAGCCGGCAACTTGCCCGTCACGGCCCGCACATCGCCGGCAATATGGTCCAGCGTCCCCACGGTCTTTTGGATCGAGGCCGTCAGATCCGGCAGCGACGAGGTGGTCTTTTCCACCGCCGCCGCGGTCCGCTGCACGGACGCCACCACCGTCGGCAGTTCCCTGGTCGCCCGCTCGACGTTCACCAGCACCTGCCCGCCGGTCTGCACGGCCTTGTGCACATCCTTCGTGATGTCTTCCACGCGCAGGAGCGTCCGCTGCACGGACGCCAGCACCGGCTTGATCTCATCCACCATGTCCGCCATGTCGCGCGGCTCCGCCACGGTTATGGTCGCCCCGTCCTGCAGGATGGGCTTGTCCATGCTGCCCATGACGATCTGCACCTGTGTCTGTCCGACCAGCATCCCGCTCTTGCCGAAACTGGCGACAGAATCCGTGCGAATCTTGTTCTGATACTGTTTCAGCAGTTGCAACGCCACATGGATCGTGCCCTTGTCGTCGAACGCCACCTCCTGCACGCGGCCGATCCGGATTCCCGACATCAGCACCGGCATGCCCGCTTCGAGGCCGTAGGACTTGGTCAGCGTCGCGGTCAGGGCATATTTTTCTTCAAACAGGTGCTCGGCCTTGGCCATGAAGATCCCGACGACAATCAGGCCGGCCAGCGGAATCATCACAAAGGCGCCCACGATCTGGGCAATGCTTCCCCACGACATGGAATGCGCATAATGCATCTTCATCACATCACCTCATCGAAAAAATGTTCACGACGCGAGCCGGCTGCCCAGCCCGCCACCCAGGTAAACTTGCAACGCCGCATTGGATGTCTTCGCCATGTCCGCATACGGTCCCACCGCCTCGATACGCCCCTGACGAACAAACGCGATCCGGTCGGCATGCTCCAGCAGGGGTGACGGATTGTGCAGCGTGGCCAGGATGGTCACCGCATGGGTCCGCCGGTATTCCACCAGGACACGGTCGACCCGCCTGACCATTTCGGCGTCGAGCCCGGCCATCACTTCATCGAGCAGCAACAGTTCCTGATCCATGACCAGCGCCCGGGCAAGCGCAGCGCACCGGGCTTCCCCCGCCGTGAGTTGAGCCGGGAACCGCTTCTGCAGCGACGCCAGACCGAGCGCCTCCAGCACCGGCATGACGCGAGGACGCAATTCTTCCTCGTCGATACCCTGATGATAGACCAGCGGCAGGCAGACGTTGGTATACAACGTCATATTACTCCGCAGGC
>JANOEZ010000297.1:0-5211 GCA_031413335.1 Nitrospirota bacterium | reverse complement strand
TGAACAAGGCCTATCGCGCGGTGCTGGCGGCAGCCAAGGCGCTGCTGGTCACCGAAGGGCTGGATCCGTCGACGGACGCAGAGACGTTCAGCGAGTTCGAGCAGCGCATCGCCGTCAAAGGCGTGGTGCCAGCTTCGTATCACGACCTCTCCGCGCAGTTCGGCAACCTCGGCCCCAAGGACACGACGCAGCAGTTCGCCCAGGCAAAAATGGATTTCGCGCGCGGGTTCGTCCAAATCTCCAAAACGGCCATTGATCAGGTCGGCAAGGACCTCAAGCTGAAGTCGGCCGAAGCAGTCACCGAGCCGGCGAAGCCCGCTCCAGCGCCGGTAGTGACACCGGCCGCAGCGCAGTCAACCACCGGCGCGCCCGTGTACGATCTGCGCGGCGTGGCCTGCCCGCTGAATTACGTGAAGACGAAGCTGAAGCTCGAAATGATGGACGCGGGCGAGCAGTTGGAAGTCTGGCTGGACGCCGGCGAGCCGATCAAGAACGTGCCCATGAGCCTCCGGAACGACGGGCACAAGATTCTGCTCGAAGAGCCATTGGAAGCAGAGAAGACGCATTTCAAGGTGCTGGTCGAGAAAGTCGAAGGCTGAAGACTGTGACGACTCCGGTGCAACACAACGCGCGGCCGACGGACGAGGCGCTCAAAGCATTGAGCCTGTCCCTCGAGTCGAAGCAGCCGCAGGACGTCCTGGCCTACGCGCTGGAGCGCTATGCGCCAAACATCGTGCTGGCCTGCAGCTTCGGCGCGGAGGATGTCGTGCTCGTGGATATGATCCACCAGATCAATCCGCGCACGAAGCTGTTTTATTTGGACACAGATTTTCTATTCAAAGAAACGCACGAGGTGAAAGACCGATTGATTGCAAAATATGGGCTGCGAGCGGAGCAGGTCATTCAGGTGAAATCGCTCCTGACCCCCGAACAGCAAGCGGCGCAGCACGGCGAGGCCCTCTGGTCGCGCAATCCGGACCAATGCTGCGAGTTGCGCAAGATTGAACCGCTCACGCGGGTGCTGAGCGGCTACGCGGCCTGGATCACCGGCATCCGTCGGGATCAGGCCCCGACGCGCGCGAACGCGGGACTGGTCGAATGGGATCAGAAATTCAACCTGGTGAAGTTCAATCCGTTGGCGAAATGGAAATCGGAAGATGTGTGGGCCTATATCAAGGTGCATGAAGTCCCGTACAACGAGTTGCATGACCGCCACTATCCCAGCATCGGCTGCACCCACTGCACCGCGCCGGTGATGCCGGGCGAGGACCCCCGTTCGGGCCGGTGGAAGGACTTTGCCAAGACCGAATGCGGACTCCATAAATCATGACGACCATGACACTGTCGATGCAAGAGCTCATTGCGAAAATTGGCGCGGGCCAAAAGGCTTCGAAGGACCTGACCTGGGAAGAGGCCAAGCAGGCGATGCGCCTGCTGATCGAAGGACGGGCGACGCCTGCCCAGGTCGGCGCGTTTCTGCTGGCAATGCGCTTTAAAATGGAGTCGGTCACGGAACTGGCTGCATTCACGTCGACTGCACGTACCTATGCCCCGCCGCTGCCGGTCCCCCAAGGCCTGGCCCTCGTGGATCTGCCGGTCTATGCGGGCAAGCAGGACACCTTTCACGCGTCGATTGGGGCCGCCGTTGTCGCGGCGGCTGGTGGAGCGGCCATCCTGATGCACGGGCACGACATTATTCCGCACCGGCCGGGCCCGGCCGGCGTGCTGGCGAAACTCGGCATTGCAACCGAACTGGCTTCGAAGCAGGCGGCTGACGAACTGGCGGCCAAAGGTTTCGCCTACCTCGATGTAGCGTTGTATCATCCGTCGGTCGCCAAGTTTCTCGACCTGCGCCTAGAGCTCGGCGTCCGCAATTTGTTCCATCCGGTGGCCCGGATGCTCAATCCGGCCCGTGCCAAAGCGCAGATCATCGGCCTGACGCACCCGCCATATTTTGAGAAGACAGCGGAAGCCCTCGCCATGCTCGGTTGCCAGCAGGCATTGGTCCTCCGCGGCGTGGAGGGCAGCCCGGAGCTGTCACTCGCCTCGGTGACCAAGGCCCTGGAACTGCGCGGCGATCGGATCACGCCGATGACGCTGCATCCCAAGGACGCGGGGCTGCCAGCCGGAACGCATCAGCCGATGGCGGGTTTTCCGCCCGGGCAGACTGATAAGGAAGCCGACCTGCTCAAAAAGATCTTAACGAACCAGATCCGCAGTGGCCAGCGCGATTGGGTGCTCCTGAACGCGGCCATGTTGCTCTACGTCTCGGGCAAAGCGACGACCTTTGCAGCCGGCGCGAAGCTGGCCCAACAGACGCTCGACTCTGGCGCGGCGGCGAAAAAACTCTCCGAATTGGCCACGGAGGTGCCGGTCGCATGAAACACCTGCGTCAGCTCGAAGACCAGAGCGTCTATATTTTGCGCGAAGCCTATAAAAACTTCGACAACCTTGCCATGCTCTGGTCGATGGGCAAGGACTCGACGGTGCTGCTCTGGCTGGCGCGCAAGGCCTTCTTCGGCCACGTGCCGTTTCCTCTCTTGCACGTGGATACCAGCTACAAGATTCCGGCGATGATCGAGTATCGCGACCGACTGGCCGCCGAATGGCGGCTGAATCTCGTCATCGGCCAGAACAAAGAGGCGCTCGCGGCGGGCATGAATCATGAGAAGGGCCGCGTGACCTGCTGCACAGCCCTCAAGACCATGGGGCTGAAGAACCTCGTCGCCGAAAAGGGCTATACCGGCATCATTCTCGGTGTCCGCGCCGATGAGGAAGGCACGCGCGCCAAGGAGCGGTATTTTTCGCCGCGCGACAAGCACGGGGACTGGGATTTCCGCGACCAGCCGCCTGAATTATGGGACCAGTTCAAGACCGCATTCCCGCCGGGAACGCACATTCGCATCCATCCCCTGCTGGACTGGACGGAGATCAACATCTGGGAATACATCAAGCTGGAGAACATTCCCTTTATCGATCTCTATCTGGACAAGGGCACCGGCATGCGCTACCGCAGCCTGGGCTGCGCGCCTTGCACGTTTCCGATCAAATCCACGGCCAGGACCGTGGACGAGATCATCGAGGAACTGCGCCACACGAACGTCGCCGAGCGGGCGGGCCGCGCGCAGGACGAGGGCCGCGGGATGGAACTCTTAAGAAAAGATGGGTACATGTGAACAACGAACGAAGCAGGACAAATGTCACCTCTTTGCTCGCGCAACGCGCGGCCTCGGAAGGCCCTCGTTGGACGCGCGCAGTTAAGGCGACCTCCGTCCTGCTTCAAAGCGAGTCACGGCTCACCACGAATCCGCGCTGATGCGCGGATGGCGAGCCGTTAAGGGATAAGGGGAACGACAACTTAAAGGGCATTTTTAGCGTCCTGCGCACACTATGACGACCAAGACTCAAGCAGAGACTGTGACAAAACCCAGCGAGACGATGCAGATCGTCATCGTCGGCCACGTGGACCACGGCAAATCCACGCTGCTGGGACGCCTCTATGCCGACACGGACTCGCTGCCTGACGGCAAACTCGACAAGGTTCGAGCCATCTGCCGCCAGCAGGGCAAGGAATTCGAGTATGCGTTCCTGTTCGACGCCTTCCTGGAGGAACAGGAACAGGGCATCACCATTGATACGGCCCGCACCTTCTTCATCTGGAACAGCCGGCAGTACATTATTATCGATGCGCCGGGGCACAAGGAATTTCTGAAGAATATGGTGTCGGGCGCGGCGCGCGCGGAAGCGGCACTCCTATTGATCGACGCACTCGAGGGCGTGAAGGAGCAGTCCAAGAAACACGGCTATTTATTGTCCATGCTCGGCGTGAAGCAGGTCGCGGTGGTCGTCAATAAGATGGATCTTGTCGGGTACCGACAGGACGTCTTTGCGGGCATCGAAAAGGAATATCGCGAGTTCCTCAGCCAATTCAAAGTGGTCCCCGCGCAGATGATCCCGGTCAGCGCCAAGTTCGGCGAAAACATCGCCGCGCGCAGCAATCAGATGCCCTGGTACAAGGGTCCGACCGTGCTGGACGCGCTCGGCTTGTTCAGGAAAGAAACGGCACGCTCCGAGCAGGCGCTGCGGTTTCCGGTGCAGGATGTCTATAAATTCGACGCGCGGCGGATCATCGCCGGACGTATCACGGCGGGCCGCGTGAAGGTCGGCGACCGCCTGGTCTTCTCCCCGTCGAACAAGTCCGCCGTCGTGCAAACGATCGAGGCGTTCAATATCGAGTCGCCGCCGACCGAAGCGCATGCTGGCCAGTCGGTCGGCGTGACGCTGGACGAGCAGATCTTCATCGAGCGCGGTTAAATTGCCTCGCGCCAGGACGACATTCCGCTCGTGTCCTCCGCCTTGCGGGCCAATCTGTTCTGGCTCGGCCAGACGCCGCTGGCACGTGGGAAAAAATATCTGCTGCGCCTGGCCACGAAAGAAGTCGATTGCGAAGTGGCTGCCATTCACCGGATCGTGGACACAGCGGATCTCGGCCATCAGGAAGGCGGCCAGACCGTGGGGAAAAATCAGGTCGCCGAGGTCACGTTCCGGACCAAGGCGCCGATCGCATTCGACCTCTCGTCCACTTCCGAGATCACCGGCCGGTTTGTCGTGGTCGATGAGTACGACATCGCCGGCGGCGGCATCATCACGGAGCTGGTCCGGGATGAACAGGAATTTTTGCGCGACGAAGCACGCAAACGGGATTTTGCCTGGGTCAAGGGTGAAGTCGGCGCCGAAGCCCGGGCCCAATACTATGGCCACCGGGCGGCCATCGTGCTGCTCACCGGCGGCGAGCACACGGGCAAATCCTTCCTGGCCCGCAAATTGGAATCGCTCCTGGTGGCGGAAGGCCGCCATGCCTATCTGCTGGACGGTGAAAATCTCCGCCGGGGTCTTGATGCCGACCTGGGAGAAGCCGACACCAAGGAAATAGCCCGCCGCTACGGCGAGGTCGCCCGCCTCCTGATCGATACGGGCTTGATCGTCATCTCGACGACCAATCCGTTTGGCCAATCATACCGGCAGGCGCTGCCTTCTATTCGAACGCTGGTCAATCCAGCGCCGGTCATTGCCGTCCATATGAGCAAAGCGCAGGAAGAACCGCCGCCGAACACAGATCTGCAGTTTGCCGGGCCCAAAAACTTCGACGAGGCTGCGAAACAAATCGTCGAAGAGTTGAAGCGGAAGGGCGTGCTGGCGCAGGCGGTGGGC
>JANOEZ010000296.1:0-12568 GCA_031413335.1 Nitrospirota bacterium | reverse complement strand
ACCAGGTCAACGCATACTCCAGATGACGGTTGGGCAGCTCCAGCCGCGTTACGCCGGGCGCGCCGGGCCCATATGTTCCGCGCCCGGCTTCATGCCCTGGCCCATCCGGTGTTCGCCCCGTTTCTTCATCATCTTCTCATGTTCGGCCTTTTCTTTCTCACGCTGTTCCGGGGTCAGCAGCGCCATGGCCGCGCGTCTGGTTTTGACGGCTGTCATGCGGAGGCCTACTTCCAATTCTGCGCCCTGCCGGAGCTTTGCTTCAATGGCCGCCAGATCCGCCTTTTCGTCACGAACCAACTCGTGCAGCTCTCGTTCTGCGACTTCGATTTCGGCTTCGGTGCGGATGCGTGTCTTGTCCAGTTCAAGTTGAAGCGCTTTGATTGTCCCGGTCTGTTCTTCCGAGAGTCCGATTTCTTTTTGATGCATGAGCAGGTGGCGCAGAAAATGCCCGGCGCCGCCATGGTGGCCCTTCATGCCACTGCCCTGCTCGCCATAGCCCTTGCCCGGTTCCTTGGGCCCTCCGTGCGGCTCATCCGCCCACAGCGATTGCCCGCCGAACACCAGGAACATCGCCGCGATTCCGATCAGCATTCTTCCCTTCATGAAGCGTCCTCCTTATGTGCGATTCTATCACTCATCACTCACGACTCATAACTCGTAACTGGCCTACCGGCCCAACAGCCCGTATTCTGATTTTAACGCATTAAAGATGAACTGAATGGCCAGCGTTGCCAGCAGAAGTCCCATCAATCGCGTGATGATCTTCTCCGCAATGGGGCCGAGCCAGCGGGAGGCGCCGCGTCCCGCTAAAGCCAGAGTAACATAGCTGACAATGCCGATGGCCACGATGCAGCCAAACAGCACGCCTCGCTGCGTCCAGTCGGCAGCCTGCGATTCGAGCAGGATCACCGCCGAGATCGCGCCGGGCCCGGCCATCATCGGAATCGCCAGCGGCGTGATGGCGATGTCGTCCTTTTGCGTGCCGGCTTCCGTTTCCTCGGCCGTCTCCTGCACGGCGGATCGTTGTGCCCGCAACATGTCCAGTGCGACCAATAAGAGTACCAGCCCGCCCGCCGCCTGAAGCGCGGGGAGCGAGACGCCCAACGCGCGAAAGAGACCCTGCCCGATGAACGCGAAAGCCGCCAGGATGCCGATGGTCGCCAGGCAGGCGACTTGCGCCATGCGGATGCGTTGCGCAACCGTATCCCGAGCCGTCATGGCCAGGAAGGCCGGCACGGCGGCGATCGGGTCCACGATCAGAAACAGCGACCCGAACGAGAACAGGGCATATTCAACCAATGTCATGGAGCGGCCTATCCCTGCCTCGCCACCCGCAGCAGTTCGGCCCGCGGGTCGGGATGAGATGCCCGGCCAAGCTGCTCGTACAACTTGCGATCCTCGTCTGAAGTCGAAGGCGGCATGACGATCTGCAACGTATAGAACAGGTCGCCGCGTCCGCCTGATGCGGTCGGCAGTCCCTTGCCCTTCAGCCGGAGCTTGCCGTCGGCACGGCTGCCGGGCGGCACCTTCACGCGTACCGGCTCCGCCAGCGTTGGTGTCAGAACCTCGGCGCCCAGCGTGGCCTCCCATGGCCAGACAGGCAGCGTCACGTGGGGGTCGGCGCCTTCACGCCGGAATATGGGATCCGGCTCGATGTGCACGCGCAGGTAGAGATCGCCCTGTTTCCCGCCGCCGCGGCCGGACGCGCCCTTGCCGGAGACGCGTACACGCGTGCCGTCTTGCACGCCGGCCGGAACCTTGATGTCGATCGTGCGCGCTGCGGTCCGCCCGTTGGGGCCGCCCGGCTCCGTGACTTCCACGCGCCGCGTCACACCCGTGAGGACCTCGCGTAATGTCAGCCGGGCTTCGGTCTCCAGATCCTGCCCCGGCGCGGCGCCGCCGCGAACCCCTGCGCCGCCCCGCGTGCGCCCGCCGAAGAGATTTTCGAAGGCGTCCCCGAAATCGAAGCCCTGATCGGCGGTGAAGTTCCGGGGGTGTTGCCGGCCGCCTCCGACCCCATGACCGGCGCCGGCCTGCTGACGGGCTTTTTCGTAGGCATCGGCTTCCTGCCAGCGGTGCCCGTGGCGGTCATATTTTTTCCGGATCTCAGGGTCGCCGAGAACTTCGTTCGCTTCGTTCAACTCCTTGAACTTCTTTTCCATCTCGCCCTTGCGGGCGCCGGTGTGGAGGTCGGGATGGTACTGCCGGGCCAGTTTGCGGTAGGCCTTCTTAATCTCGTCCGGCGTGGCGGACCGGGGCACACCTAAAATATCGTAATAGTCTCGTTGCGAAGTCGGCATCGTCGCTCCGTGTTGGTACGTGTGTGCAGCTTACGGCGTCCGGGAAGGCTTTTCAAGGAGTCGTGGATGGCGAGTAGCAGGTAGCGAATAGCTCGGAGCTGTCAGCTACGCGCTGTTCGCTATTTGCCCACTTTTGCGCGGGCCATCATCTTGCAGTAGGAGCAGGTTTCTCCGGTGGTGGGTTGACCACAAGTATTGCACGGATGCAGCAGGGCCTGGTCCTTTTCGGCCATCGAGGTCGCGGCCGGCTGAGGCTTCGTCTGTTTCTCGAGGAACCCGCAGTAAAACCGGTGCTTGGTGCCCGGCGATTCCGTTTCAAGGCGGTTGAGGACCTCCTTGTAGAGGAGCATCTTGGAGCCCTTGGCCATCGGACATTCTTCCACGATGTAATCAATCTTGTTGAGCACTGCATAGGCCGCCAGCTCACGCTCGCTCAGTCGGTAGAGCGGCTTGGCCTTTTTGGCGAAGCCTTCAACCGAAGCGGGGAGGATCGGACTCTGCTTGTCGAGGTACTCGTCCTGCCAGTGGAGCACGTTGCCGAGCAGCCGGGACGCTTCGTCGTCCAGATTGTGGCCGGTGGCCATGACATCGTAGTCCTGCTCCACGGCGGCCTTGTTGAATTGGTAGCGTTTGATTGTGCCGCACGTGGCGCAGGTGGGGCGGTGGACGAGGTTGGCCAGTTCCTTGATGCCGGCGCCTTCTTCCTCCTGCACCGTGTGGATCTGCAACGTGGCGCCGTGCGGCTTGGCCACGGTGTCGGCGAATCGCTCGACCTTCGCGCGGGATTTCGCCGAGTAGCCGGGAATGCCGAGGTCCACATAGAGCGCGTCGGCCTTGTAGCCCCGCTTCAACAGAATGTCCCACAGCGCCAGACTGTCCTTGCCACCTGACACCGCCACGAGGATGCGATCGTCCGGGCCGAACATGCGCTGGTGCTTGATCGCGTAGGCCACCTGCTCATGCACGTAGGTCGTGAAGCAGGGCGTGCAAAAGGCCGCGTTGTGACGCGGAAGATCAATGACCGCTTTCGTTTTACACTTGGTGCAGTTCATGGAATTTGGTTTGTCTGGTTTATCTGGTTCGTTTGGTTTTTCTGGTTAAACGAGACAAACAAAATAAACCAGACGAACCAAACAAACGATCTTCAGCCGCCGGAGATGACGGGCCGAATCTCCACAAGATCGTCATCTTTCAGTAGTTCGTCTTCCGTGATCAGCTCATCGCCGCGAATGACGAGGTGGGCTTCCTGAACGAGGTTGAGTTCGCGCAGGACCTCTTTGGCCCTCTTCGGGCCTTTGATCTCCACCGATCGTTCGGGATGGCTGAGCTGGACTTTCATGGCCCGATGATATGCCGATCACCGGGCTAGGGCAAGCAGCTAGAGTTCCGCCTCGCGCAGAAACTTTGCCGCCTCTTCAGGCGTGACCGGATTGATGTAGAAGCCGGTGCCCCATTCGAAACCCGCCACCTGCGTGAGTTTCGGAATCAGCTCGATGTGCCAGTGATAGTAGTCTCCGGTCTTCTCGTGGAGCGGGGACGTGTGCAGGATGAAGTTGTAGGCCGGGCTCCGCAACGTGCGGTTCATGCGCCGCAACGATTCGGACAGGATGGGCGCCAGCATTTCGAACTGGGTCTTCTGGCTTTCCTCGAAGTAGGCGGCATGCCGCTTCGGCAGGATCCACATCTCGAAGGGAAACCGCGGGGCGAAGGGCGTGATGCAGATGAATTCTGGGTTTTCCGCCACGACCCGCTCCTGGTCGCTCATCTCCTGCCGGACGATGTCGCAATAAATGCACCGCTCCTTTTGCTGGAAGTGCGTCCGGCAGCCGTCAATTTCGGCCATGACGCTGGTCGGAATGACCGGCAGCGCGATCAACTGGGAATGCGTGTGCTCCAGCGTTGCGCCGGCGGCCGCGCCGTGGTTTTTGAAGACCAGTGTGTAGCGGAAGCGCATGTCCCGCTTCAGATCCACCATCCGGTCGCGGTAGGCCCACAGGATATCTTCGATGCGCTTGACCGGCAGGTCGGCCAGCATGTCTTTATGGTCCGGGGTTTCGATGATGACTTCATGCGCGCCGACGCCGTTCATCCGGTCATAGAGGCCGACCCCCTCGCGTCCCATGTCGCCCTCGACCTGCAAGGCCGGATACTTGTTCGGCACCACGCGGACTGTCCAACCAGGCGAGTTGGGGGAGCCGCCCTGCGGACGGTAGGCCAGCACTTCGTTGGGCGTGAGTGATTCCTGGCCTGGGCAGAAGGGACAGAGCGAGGTGGACGGCTGTCGCGCCGGCTCGGCCGGATAGAAATCTCGAGGCCGGCCGGCCCGTTCGGTGGAGATGATGACCCATCGTCCGACGATGGGATCGCGGCGAAGATCAGGCATCTTGACTCCATCTGGTAGCGAATAGCGAATAGCCAACAGCAAGAGGTGGCCGGCCAATGCTCCGGCTATTAGCTATTAGCCATTCGCTGTTAGCTATACTCTCCATGTCGCGGCCTCGTAGTTATCGTCCGGCACGATCAGACTCACCGGCTGCTGGCGGGGATACCGCTCTACTTCCGTGCCATCTTTCAAGATGACGACGCTCAGCTTGAATTCCTGTCCCGCCTGCAGGTGGAGATCTTTGAACGGCACGGCCAACTCCAGAATCTTTCGGCAACTGATTGTGCCGTAACGGCCCACCTCGGTCCAGGCGTTTCCGTTCGAGGTTCCGTGCAACGTGAAGGTCTCCGGCACCGGGATGAACGGGAAGGCCAGCTTGTAGGTGCCCGGTGCGGTGGCAATCTGGCATTCCATGGTGAGGGGGGTGTCGCCGGTGAGCAGATCAGGGCCCGGGTCCAGCCGCAGAAACAGCGCGTCCACGCTGAAGCCGAACCAGATGGCAGCGAAGAATTTTTGCGATTTCCACATGGCGCCCAACGGCGGCGCGGGATCGATCGTGCCGGCGCCGTGCCATTCGAAAAAGTCCGTGACGATTCCATCGAGCGTCGGAGTGAGAAGGGTGACCGGCAACTGGAACGGGCGCGCGTCGCGCGCCCCGATGAGCGGCTCGTTGAGCGTCTCCGGGGCCGACAGCCCCGCGCGGGTGTACACGTTTCGGAGGTGCGCGCGGAAGAGCCGGTCGAATTCCGGCTTGTAGTCCGTCTCGAAGTCGTCTCCGTACCACCAGCACCAGTCGCTGCCCTCGGCCGCGTAGAGCTCCTCCCAGGCGCCGCGCGCCTGCTCCGGCGCGAGCTGGTCCGTGACGCCGGCCAGACGCTCCCGCGTGAGCTTCAGGAGATCCCAGGCCCGGTTGTCTTCCGGATGGCCGATCCAGATTTTAAAATCCTGATTGATCCACGATCCGCTGTGGAGGTGCTCCAGTCGTTGCGGATGGGCATGGGCATCCAGGGCGGCGCTGATCGTGCTGGTGGAGAGGGACACACTGTCGCTTCCCGATGGAGAGGCGCCGGCCAGCCCGGCATAGAGGCCGGAGAGAAATCGCTCACCTCCGTCGTAGTAGTGTTCCCAGGGGTTTTCGCCGTCCAGGATGATGGGAATCATGGCCTGCTCGCCGGGCGCCTGCGCGGCGATGTTGCGCAGCCGCTGCATCACGTCTTCCACGGCCGACTCCGGTGTGAGTTTCGAATAGACGAAGCCGAACGCGTCGGAGAGTTCGCGATCGCGAAAGACCATGCGAACGTCCTGCCCAGACGGTCCGACCAGGTAGGGTTGGTACAGGCTTGCCTGACGGTCCCAGTGGCCGAGTGAGCGGGCCAGCACGCCCTCGTCCGTGGCGGTCCATTTCAGGCCGGCCTGATGCAGCATCGGGATCAATTCGGGACAGACCGATCCTTCCGACGGCCAGAGGCCGTTCGGCGCCGCGCCGAACAGCTCACGATGCAGGGCCACCGCGTTCCGTATCTGTGCCTCGGCATCCATCGGCGCCTGGAAGCGGGACGGCAGGTGCGCTTCTGGTCTCGAGCGCCGGGCATGCTCCGTGTCGATCAGGAGTGGAAGAATGGGATGGTAGAAGGGGCTGGTCGTCAATTCGACCTGACCGGACTCCGCAAGGCGGCGGTAGAGCGGAATGATTTCTCCGACGGCCTGCCGTTGAAGCGCCAGGACTTCCTGTTTTTCATCCTCTGTGAAGCCACGGTCCTTCGCGCGCAATTCCTTCAACCGGGGGTGCCGCGCCGTCATGCCGAAGCCGAACCAGGCCAGGTTGTGCCAGACCTGCAAGTCGAGCAGGTCCTGTGCGGTGAACTGCGCCGCCAGGCGGTCGAGCGGCTGGTGCTTCACGTCGAGCCCCCGCTTCACCAGCAGTTCATGATAGCGGGGGAACGGCCGGACCATCGTGCCCCAGTTGGCGGCGAAAAAATGCCGGACGATGAAGGCCTGCTCTGACGGCGTAAGGTCGGCGGCAGGCCGTTGCGCATAGTGCAGGAAGAGATCCCCTACTGTGCCCGACGACAATTCCTGAAGCTGGATCAGCAGCGACGGTGTGAAATTGAAGGTGGCTTTGATGGAAGGGAAGCGCTCCATCAGCCAGGCCATATCGTAGTAGGCCTTGGTGGCATGCAGCCTGACCCACGGCATGCTGGCGAACCCAGCGACGGGATCCGTGTAGTACGGCTGGTGCATGTGCCAGAGAAAACAGACGCGAACTGTCTTCATGCGTTCCCCGCACAGAATTCGATCGAGTATGTCACAGGGTCTGAGGGGTTGCAACTTTGCGGACCGGCTATGACAAGCCCGTGCCGACAGGTATAATGCCGCAGCTATTCAAACGGGAGTTGCCGACCATGCACGGGCTATTGAAGAAACTATTGGGCTATTGGATGAAAGCCATTCTGATCTTGCTGATCGTTTCTGGAAATCTTGCAGCACAATCACCACCACCAATCGTTGTTGATCAAAACAAGCCATCAGCAGAGAAAGCCAAAGCAAAACAAGAAAGCGCCAAGAAAAATGCGCCACCATTGCTCCCCTCTAAAAAGGAAAAACGCACAGATAAAGCGGATGTTTCCAACCGTAATGAGCAGGAAAGCGGCCTGTCGGGGTGGATGAAGCGTTGGTGGGATGACCCTGTCGCTGTGACTACGGGCCTGCTCGTTTTCGTAGTCGGTCTTCAATGGTGGTGGATGTGGCGGCAAGAAAAAACCGTCAAAGCGCAATTGAGAGCCTATGTGTTTATTGATGACATTTCGATTGCAGGACTTCCTGAGCGCGGGGATGTTCACATCGTCATCAGAAACGGCGGAAAAACTCCCGCGTATAGGTTTACCTGTAGGGCTGCAATCTCTCACCAAAGACCGGCTGTACCTTTTGTGGCCCCTCGAGAATTGACTGCGCTGCTTCCGGTGCGTGCCGATATTCCGCCAGGCGGCAGATTCCTGAGTACCTTTCGAAACAGTTTTAGTGAAGAAACGCTGACAAGTATGAGAGCGGGGCAGTCCGCCTTTTATCTTTCCGGGATAATTAGGTACAGAGATGCTTTCCGCACAGATCAAAGTACGCAGTTCCGTTACATTTTTCTCACTGAACGCGGTGTTGCCGAGGGTCACTGGGAAGCCACCCCGGAAGGTAGTAATAAGTCAACCTAAGACAACGCTCTGCCAAACTTCACCAGTATCCCGGCGCTCTGCTCGGTGACAAGCGTTGAAACGACCGGTATAATCCGCGTCCATGGCCGCCGTTGATCCTGCTCCACCCGTGTCTACGATTGCTCCTCCCAATCAGTCGCTCGTCGCCAGCACCGTCGCAACAAAATTGCCGTTCCGCGCCTCGCTGGAACAACTGACGCCGCTGCCGGGCGACGCGTCCAATCGCCGGTACTTTCGGTTGGGATTATCCGGTCGCCGCTCGGTCATGCTGATGCAGTTGGCCGAGCCGGAGGCGTTCAAGCAATCGGAGGAAGCGGTCAGCGGCGCCGTCGCAATCGCGGAGCTGCCCTTTCTCAATGTGCATCGCCATCTGGCCAGGGCCGGGGTGACGGTTCCCGCGCTGTATCATTACGACCAGGCGGCCGGCCTGTTGTATCTCGAAGACTTCGGCGATCTGTTGCTGGTGCAGGCCTGCCAGGGCGGGCGGAGCCAGGACACGGCACGGCACTATCACCAGGCGATCGAAACGCTGGCGCGTATCCACACAGCGGCCACGTCGCCGGCCGATGCCCGCTGCATCGCCTTTCATCGTTCGTTCGATGTGCCGCTGTTGATGTGGGAGTTCGATCATTTTCTTGAATATGGCGTCGTGGCGCGGCACGGGAAGCCGATGTGTGCGGATGATTGTCAGTCGGTCCGCGCGGTGTTTCAGACGATCGCCGAATTGATGGCGGGTCAGCCTCGCGTGTGCACCCACCGCGATTATCACTCACGGAACCTGATCGTGGACGGCGCCCGTCTCGGCGTGATCGATTTTCAGGATGCCCTGATGGGGCCAGCCGGCTACGACCTGGCCTCGCTGCTGCGCGACGCCTACATTGCCCTGGATGAAGTGTTGATTGACGAACTGATCGCAGGGTATCTGGACCGCATGGACCGGGCGGGCGCGGGCCTGGGCGACCGTTCGGCCTTCCGCAGGCTGTTCGATCTCACCAGCATCCAGCGCAATCTCAAAGCTGCCGGACGCTTTGTCTACATCGACCGCGTCAAAAAAAATCCGAAGTTTCTGGCCGACATTCCACGCGTGCTCGGCTACGTGCGCCGGAATCTGGAGAAGTATCCGGAGTTATCCACGCTGCGCAAGCATCTCACGCCCTATGTGCCGGAGTTACAGGACTGAGGGCCGAGTGCTGAGGACTGAGGTAAAATTTCCTTTGCTCAGTCCTCAGTCCTCATCGCTCAGCACTTTTTTATGCGCGCGATGATCTTAGCGGCCGGGCTCGGCATCCGCCTCCGGCCACTGACCGATGCCCTGCCCAAGCCCCTGTTGCCGATTGCCGGCCGTCCTCTGATTGTCTGGAACCTGCTGCTGCTCCGCCGGTACGGTATCACCGACGTCATCATCAATTTGCATCACCTCGGTCACCTCATCGAACAGGCGCTGGGCGACGGCTCGCCATTCGGCATGCGGATCGTGTACTCGAAGGAACCGGTGCTGCTGGGGACGGGCGGCGGCCTCAAGCAAGCCGAGTCGTTCTTTGGCGGCGAGCCCTGTGTCGTGCTGAACGGGGATACGCTGTTCGACATGAATCTCGACGACCTGGCCGCTGTCCACCGGCAGCGTTGCGCTGTGGCCACGATGGCGGTGCGTGCGGACCCCGAACCGGAACGGTGGGGCGCCGTGGAAGTGGATGCGACGCATCATGTGGTCCGAATCAACGGGCGTGGAAAAAATCCTGAAGGGCGGACCGAGAAACGGATGTTTGCCGGCGTGCATCTCATGCACCCGCGACTGCTGGCCGACGTGCCGGCCGGACGCGACTCGTCCATCATCGAGGCCTACGTCCGGGCGATTCAGGCCGGGGAGACGATTGCAGGATGCGAGTTGTCGGGGTACTGGTCGGATATCGGCACGCCGGAGCGCTACGCGCAGGCCCAGCGGGATGCGGACGCGGGGCTGATTAATCTGGCGTCCCGCGAGTAACGAATGACGACTGACGGATAACGGGCTTCGCGCAGGCTCAATCCATAAACTTGTGGAGCGCCAACACGACCTTGGGATCGAAGACGCCCTTTTCGACTCCGCGATCGATCTGATCCAGCGCTGAGTGGCGTTCCCATGAATCCCGATACGGCCGTTTGGAGGTCAGGGCGTCGTAGGTGTCGGCGACGGCGATGATGCGGGAGCCGATGGGAATTGCCTCGCCCCTCAGGTTTTTGGGATAGCCGGTGCCGTTGAAGCTTTCGTGGCTGTGCGTGACGATCTGGAGCACGGCTTCGTTCTCGTAGCCCATCTTCTTCATGACGCGCACGCTTTCCGCCGTGTGCGTTTTGATGAGATCAAGCTCGGTGCCGCTGAGGCTGCCCCCCCGATTCAGAATGGAGGGCGGTACGATTTCCTTCCCGATGTCGGCCAGAAAGCCGGCCAGCAGCAGATCCTTCTTGTCCTTTTCCGGCAGGCCGAGCGCCTGCCCGATGGCATAGGCCAGCAGGGCGACAATCTTGGAATGGCCGACGCTGCCGTCCATCGCTTCGATGGGAAGGAGGATATCGGTCGGGACCTTGATCTGATCGGCGACAGCATGAAATTCGTCGTAGAATTTCTGGGGAATCTTGCCGCGGTCCTGAAGCGGATCCTTGAGGCCGACGATTTCGTAGGCCTCCACCCGCTGGCGCTTGCCCTTGACGGTGAGTTTGTCGGCCTCGTGCATTTTGAGCCCCGCCTCGGCATAGGCCATCTTGGCCTCCGCGTTGTTCTTGTCCAATTCCAGCGCCCGCTCGAAGAATTGCAACGCTTCCGACGGTTCCTGGAGTTCCATGTGGATGCGCCCGATCTGGAGGTGGAGGTCGGCTTGCTGGGGAGCCGCCGCCAGTTGCTCGTGGAGGGCTTCCAACTGCTTCTCTTTTTTCGGGTCGATCTCGTCCTTGGTTGAGACGTCCCGTTTCCTGCGCGCCTCGAAGACATGGCTGATACTGTCGAAGGTCTGCCGGTCGATCAGCACCCGGCCTGGGGAGCAGGCCCGCTCGAGCCGCGCCGCGATATTGACGACATCACCGATGGCCGTGAACGTCTGGCGCTTCAATCCGATCAGTCCGGTGATCGTCGTCCCGGAGCTGATGCCGATCCGCATCTTCCAGGGGTAGTCGCCCTGCTGCACCATTTTTTCCTGGGCCTTGACGGCGGCCAGGACCGCCAGCAGCGCATGGGTGTCGTATTCGAGCGGCGCGCCGAATTCGCACATGATGCCGTCGCCCATGTATTTGTCGATGTGGCCGCGATAGTTGAGGAGGATCGGCTCCATGTCGCCGATGTAGCGGTTGAGATCCTTGATGACGACCTCAGGGGGTTTTTCCTCCGAATAAGTCGAGAACCCCACCAAGTCTGAAAAAAAGACGCTCAGGTTGCGCTTTTCGTTGCGCAGGCGGCCCTCGATCAGGAGGTTGACGACGGAGGCGTCCATCGTGGAGTACAGCGCTTCCTCGACCTTGCTCTTGAGCGATTCGACCGCGCGCTTGGAATTCTCCAGTTCGTCGGAACGTTCCTTGAGCGTGGTGTTGGCCTTGGCCAGTGCGTCCTGCTGGCCTTGCAGGCTGCGGTTCATCGCGACCAGGTTCGTGCTGGATTCACTCAGCGTGATGTTGGCCTGCTGGACTTCGGCCTGCTGATGCTGGAGATCGACGTTGAGCAGCCGCGTGGCCTGGACTTCCTGCGCCAGCCGCTCTTGCAATTGTCCGACGGCGGCCCCGGCCAGGATCAGAAATCCGCCCCAGGTCATGATCGTGAGATAGAGATCCATTTCGGTCTTGGTCTCGAGAAACTCCTGCGGGAACAGCGCGACGTAGATGCCGACCACCAGGATGCAGAAAAACGATCCCAGCACGGCCATCCGCTTGCCGAGGAAATACCCCATCATGATGACGGAGAGGAAATAAAAGTTGAGGAACGCCAGCTTGTGCGGCAGGAATACGAGAATGGCGGTGGTGACGATCAGGATCGTGGTGACGAAGAGAAACTCGAAGTGGGTGGCCCGGATCTGGCGGCGTGAATATCCTCGAAGCCAAAAAATCCAACCGCGAACCACCGCAGACTGACGCAGCCGGTGACCTGATCCGCGACCTCGATCCCGCCAGCGCCCGCTTGATTCGCGAACTCGAGGACTTCGCCGCAGACTGGCACTCCCTGTTCCCGTTCGACATCGCCAATCAGCAGGCCTGGCGGGAGGCTCGGGCCGCTGCGGCACTCGAACGCATCTCGCAACTGGATACCGGACAAATCCGGAACCTGGCGGAGCTCCTTCACTCCGAGAGAGGCAGCCCGCTCATCCGCGCGGACTTCGACCAGGTCTCCGGCAACACGACCCTGCCAATCTTCGGTGTTTTTTACTATGAGGCGATTTTCAAGCAGTGGGCTTTTCGCGACTACCCGGCCGCCTCGGCGCATCTCCTCGCGATGGCTGACACCCTCGAGCAGGATGGGTATGCACCTCCATTTTTCAATTATGAGGATCGACAACAGTACCGGGATTACGAGCTGCTCCACCTGGGTCTCGCGATGCGGGATCCGGTAGCGGCTTGGGCGGAATTCAACGGCAATGCCTCCGCCTTTTCCATCCCGAGCGGAGGCAGTAGCGAAGTCTTCAAGGTTTACGCTTCGGCACGCCCGGAAGAAGCGTGGCAAATCT
>JANOEZ010000295.1:0-1274 GCA_031413335.1 Nitrospirota bacterium | reverse complement strand
GAGAGTGGGAGAGTGGGAGATCGGCGGCTTTCTTCTGCGGGGTCTGCGCGGCAGCGCTCATCGGGCCGGTGCTCCATCAAGAGTAGGCTTGGCCGGATTGGATTTGGCCTCGATGAGTTCGATTAAGCGCGGGATGGCATCGCGCCGCTCGAGGAGGCGCGCTGCAAGTTCGATCTCGGGCGCGTCGCAGGTCAGGTCCAGGATCGGTGTCAGGAAATGCAGCGCTTGGCTCCCAAGGAAATTCATCGGCCCGGCCGATTCTAGGAAGAGCACTGCCGGGCCTGCCATCCGTCGAATGACGACAGCGGTTGCAACTTTCTCCAGCAGGGTCTGCTCCTCGACCGTAAGCGGTTCCCCCTCAGGCTGGAGCGCAAAGGCGTGCCGGAGCCTGCCCTTGAGTGCCTGGATTGTTTGGGAGAAATCGCTTGTTTTCATTGGGGAAAAAGCTCGGAAATTCAATCAGGAAGGCATTATAGGGAGGGGTCCGAGGAGAGTCAATTCAGGGTAAAACGTGTTCTGCTGCATGGTAGGAGCTTCGCGCCAGCGGGCCGGATTCCACATGACTAAATCCAAGTGTGAGAGCTTCAGTCTTGAATGCGACAAATTCATCCGGGTGGTAAAAGCGGGGAACCGGTAGATGTTCTCTGGTCGGCTGGAGGTACTGGCCGATGGTGAGAATGTCACAATTGACCGTTCGCAGGTCATACATGACCTGCCTGATCTCGTCCGCTGTCTCCCCCATTCCAACGATGAGGCCAGACTTCGTCGTCATGCCCATGTGCTTGGCACGTTCCAGTAGTTCGATAGACCGCCGATATTTGCCCTGCGGCCTGATGTCTGGAAAGAGCCGTTCGACCGTTTCAATATTGTGGTTCAGGATTTCAGGCCGTTCAGCCGCGACGGTTTGCAGGGCGCTCTCGTTCCCTTCAAAATCTGGAATGAGGACTTCCACGGTGCAGACCGGGTTTAAGTTTCTGATCTGCCGGATCGTCTCCGCAAACACGGCTGCTCCACCATCGTCCAGTTCATCCCGATTGACGGAGGTCACGACCGCGTGTTTCAGACGCATGGCCTGTACGGCTTGCGCCACGCGAAGCGGTTCGTCGTGGTCGACGGCCAGCGGTTTTCCAGTGGTGACGGAGCAGTAATGGCAGCGACGCGTGCAGATATCGCCAAGGATCAGGAAGGTCGCCGTGCGGTTGTTCCAGCATTCCCAGATGTTGGGACAGCGGGCTTCTTCGCAGATGGTATGGAGGCCGAGGCGGTCCACGACC
>JANOEZ010000294.1:0-1938 GCA_031413335.1 Nitrospirota bacterium | reverse complement strand
TGGCATGGCAAGGCGCTGAAGAAGGGCGAGGAATCTCAGAAGGCCATCGATGCATTGACGAAGCAGATCAAGCCGACCACGGCTGTTCCGAAATTCAGAATCCCTCCGATGCCGTCGGGCAGCGCCAGGCCGGCAACGCCGATGGCTCCTCCTGCGTATAAGGCCGGCGAGATGGTGGCGACGCGGGAGGCATTCGGTGCGGCCCTCGTGGCGCTGGGCGAGGCAAACCCGTCTGTCGTCGCGCTCGATGCCGATGTCAAGAACTCAACCTTCACCGACAAGTTCGGCAAGCAGTTCCCTGATCGGTTTTTCGAGAATTTTATTGCCGAGCAGAACATGATCGGCGCGGCGATCGGGCTGGCCGCGACCGGCAAGATTCCCTTTGTCGCCACGTTCGCGGCCTTTTTAACCCGCGCCTACGACTTTATCCGGATGGCGGCGATCAGCCAATCGAATATCAAGCTGGTCGGCACGCACGTCGGGGTCAGCATCGGCGAAGACGGACCGTCACAGATGGGGCTGGAGGATATCGCCATGATGGCGGCGCAACCGGGCGTCGTTGTGCTCTACCCGTCGGATGCTGTGTGCGCCTATAAATTGGTGGAGGCCGCGGCGGCGCATCGCGGCATGGTGTACATTCGTGCCGGCCGGCCCAAGTCGCCGGTCCTCTACGGTCACGACGAAACGTTCAAGATCGGCGGGTGCAAGGTGCTCCGCCAAAGCGCGTCCGACCAACTCACAATTGTGGCCGCGGGCGTGACGTTGTTCGAGGCCTTGAAGGCTTATGAGCAGTTGAAATCCGCCGGCATCCCCGTTCGTATCGTCGATCTCTACAGCGTGGCGCCGATCGACCGACTGACCCTTTTGGAGAGCGCACGAGCCACAAAGAACCGGATTCTCACGGTTGAGGATCATTATGCGCATGGCGGGCTGGGTGATGCGGTCCTCGGGGCGGTCGGCAGCGAAGGCGTGCGTGTTCAGAAGATGGCGGTGCGCGAAATCCCGCACAGCGGAAAACCAGACGAACTTGTCGACCACTTCGGACTCAGCGCGCGCGCGATTGTCGATGTGGTAAAGAAATTACTCTAATCGTGCAAGTAAGGAGTGCCATGCGTATTGTGTGCATCGTTCTGCTTTTGATCGGAGCCCTGGCCCTGACAGGGATGCCCGTATTGGCCAAGACCCACACGGTCGAGATGACAGCGGTCGAGAAAGACGTCGTCGTCGAAGGCGACGGGACAACCTATGCCGCCTGGACGTTCAATGGCCAGGTCCCCGGTCCCGTGGTGCGCGTGACCGAAGGCGATACGGTCAAGTTCAAGCTGACCAACCCAGCCAGCAATAAATATCCCCACGCGATGGATTTTCATGCCGCCGAGATCGACTTCCTGAAGAACTATAAAGCGATCAACGCCGGCGAGACGATCGAATATGCCTTCGTCGCCAAAAAGCCCGGCATCTTTTTCTATCACTGCGGGGCGCCGCCGATGATTCAGCACGTGGCCCGCGGCATGTTCGGTGCCATTATCGTGGATCCGAAGAATCCCAAGGCCTGGGCCAAAGCCGACCGGGAGTACGTCTTGGTTCAGTCCGAGTTCTTCAAGAACCCAAATGATATTCAAGCGATGTTCGATCGGAAGTTCGACAATGTCATTTTCAACGGCGGGATTTTCAAATACCATCCGTTCGTGACCGGCGGCGGGAAGCTGGATGCCAAGCCGGGCGAACGGGTCCGCATCTATTTTGTGAACGCCGGGCCGAATGAGTTTTCGGCATTCCATCCCATCGGCGAGATTTGGGACAATGTGTACGAAAGCGGTAATCCGACCAACAAGCTGAATGGCGTCCAGACCTACGTGGTCGGACCGGGCAGCGCGGCGACGTTCGATGTGGTGGTGGAATCAGCCGGCGCCTACCCGCTGGTCGTCGTCCACGACG
>JANOEZ010000293.1:0-1029 GCA_031413335.1 Nitrospirota bacterium | reverse complement strand
CGTCATCCGGCAGAGCGCCTGCGAAGTGGTCACCGATTCGACCTGAGCGGGTCCGTGCAGCGGCGCGCAGTCTTGTTCGTTGATCGGGCACAGCCAATCGTCGGCCCCGTGGGTCTTTTCTGGTTCGGGCTCGGAGTCCGGCCCAGATTCTGGCGAGGGGAGTCCCTGCTCCAGGGCGAGACCTTCGCGGGCCACCTGGGCCAGAATGCGGCAGCCGATGGACGAGTGCCGGGACTCTTCGGGCGTCCCCGCCAATTGGGCTCGGATCTCGTTCAAGTCGATGTAGACGCTGGCGGCCAGAATGGCCCCTTCGTCAAGCAAGCTGCGGCACTCGAATCGTCCCTCGATGAAGTGCCCCGTGACGTCGTCCTCTCGGTTGGCCCGCTTGGCGAGCCATTGGTTCAGATACTGCATCAGGCACGAGATGCTCGAAAGCCGCCGACGCAATTTGGCGATCCGCTCGGCGTCGGAGGTCACGCACCGCAGTTCGAACTCGGAGGGTTCGGCGGGACTGCCATCCTCGTCGAACCGTTGAGGGCACAGCTGCCACCACCGCCGGGCGACTTCCTCGTCGGACCATTGGGCTGCCAGGTCGGGCCGATTCCGCAAGAGCAGATGATAATGATTGGACAACACGGCGTAGACGCAGGCGTCGATGGCGAAGATCCGAGCCAACTCCGCCAGCCGCGACTCGATCCACTCCTTGCGGTGTTCGTAGTCGTTGCCGGTGAGTGGATCGAGACCACACAGCCAAGCACGTCGGACGCAACGAACCCAGAGATGGTACAGGCCGACCTCCTCCTCGCGGATGACTTCACTTCTTCGTCGCTTCGGCACGAGTCGCTCCTTTTCTAACCAGGCACTTACGAGTCCACCCGAACGAGTGGCGATAGCACCCATCTTAGCGGACTCTCCTGACGCGACAAGTGCCCCCTCGCTCAGACTAGTCTGCCTGGGTCGCTGGACGGAAGCCAAATACAATGGCATTGCCGTGCCCGCAGGCTCCTAGGTCGACGAATCCCCTGGAAT
>JANOEZ010000292.1:0-1895 GCA_031413335.1 Nitrospirota bacterium | reverse complement strand
CCGCATCCGTACGAGTTCTTCCTGTATTACGACGTGTAGTAGATAGGCAGAGGCTCGAGGCTGAAGAGTTGGCCTGACAATGGCGTCAGGCCGAGAGGACTGGCAAAGGCGCCAGCATTGCCGAGGGGACGTCTTCTCGGTAATCGCTGGCGCCTTTGTTTTGATGGGCGGACGGAGCAGGCAAAGGAGGAATCGATGAGAGAAGCAAAGGATGAGGTCATCAGCCAGCCACAGGACGTTCAGGCGCGACCCGAATCGTCGGAAGAGTATTTCGAGCGCACGGTCAGGCAGGCGGTGACGTCAGCCGTGCTGCGCGCCGCGGGGCCGACGAGGCGGCAATTCCTGGTCGGGCTGGGCGCCACGACATTATCGGCATTGATTGCGGAGACATTCCCGTTGAGTACCCTCACGGCATTCGCCGCCGATCCGGTCGGGAAGCCGGAGAAGCAGGACGTCAGCATCGGCTTCATACCGATTACGTGTGGCACACCGATCATCATGGCGGAGCCGTTGGGGTTCTACAAAAAACACGGTTTGAATGCCTCGGTCAAGCGCGCAGCCGGATGGGCGATGATTCGGGATTGGGCGGTGAATAAGGAAGTCGATGCCTCGCACTTTCTTTCACCGATGCCGCTGGCGTTCACAATGGGGGTGGGATCAGTGCCGACCCCCTTCTACATGCCGGCGGTGGAAAACATCAACGGGCAGGCCATCACGCTGCACATTAAGCATAAGGACGTGAAAACGGCCGCCGACATGAAGGGGTTTCGGTTTTGCGTGCCGTTCGATTTCTCCATGCACAATTATCTGCTGCGCTATTTCCTGGCCGAAGGCGGCGTCCATCCGGACAAGGACGTGCAGATTCGTATTGTGCCGCCCGCGGAGATGGTGGCGAATCTCAAAGCCGGAAACGTGGATGGCTATCTGGGGCCGGACCCGTTCAACCAGCGCGCGGTCTACGAGAATGCCGGTTTTATTTTCAAGCTTTCCAAGGACATTTGGGATCGCCATCCCTGCTGTGCATTTGTCGTGACCAAGGAGTTTGCGACCCAATATCCCAATACGTTCGGCGCCATGTGGAGAGCGATCGTGGATGCCACGCACTATGCGTCCGATCCTGCGCATCGCAAGGAAATTGCCACTGCCATCGCACCGGCCAATTATATGAATCAACCGGTCACGGTGCTTGAGCAGGTGCTGACCGGAACCTACGCCGACGGGCTCGGCAAGATTATCAAAGAGCCGAATCGGATTGATTTCGATCCCTATCCCTGGCATTCGATGGCCATCTGGATCCTCACCCAGATGAAGCGCTGGGGACATGTGAAGGGGGATATCAACTATCAGTCGGTGGCTGAGCAGGTGTATCTGGCGGCGGGCTGCGACCGCGTGGCGAAGGAGTTGGGTTATCCGACCCACAACGCCACGACCATGAAGCACATGATTATGGGGAGGGCGTTTGATTCGAGCCAGCCGGAGGCCTATCTGAAGAGCTTCAAGATTCACAGTATGGTGTAAGGGGTGGGGTGAGAGGAAGAGGAAGAAATGATGGCAACGCAAGGTAAGAGCAGTCCCTGGATGATCTCGTGCTTTCTGCTGGCGGTTTTTTTGCTGGCCTGGCATTTCTTCACGTTGAGGCCGGCTTTTGAGCCCCAGGGGATGTCCGGGGAGCAACTGCACATGATGGAATTCAACGGCGATATTGTCCGGACGTCGGAAGGGGGATACGCCTGGAATCCCGAAAAGGAGAAAGTCAGAGGCGTGCCGGGACCGCTGATGGTGCTTGATAAAGCCCGAACGGAGCTCGCCGAGGCGTTTGTGAAAAAGGGGACCAACGACCATGGGATCGCGTATCTCGTGGCCTACACGGTCTCGCGCTTTGCGGCGGGCTTTCT
>JANOEZ010000291.1:0-6799 GCA_031413335.1 Nitrospirota bacterium | reverse complement strand
CGCGGCGCAGGCCGGCGGGCTGCGTTCGATCCGCTACCGTGAGCGCGCCGGTGATCGGATCGATCGACATGATGGACACGTCGTTCGAGAAGTTGTTCGCGACAAAGACGAAGCGTCCCGACGCCTCGGCGACGAGGTCGATCGGTCCCAACCCGCCGCTCGTGGTCGAGGGCGGGACGACCGGAGCGCCCGTCTGATCGATCCCGAACGAGGCCACGTGTCCGCCCCCGGCCCCGGAGAATCCGACGTGGCAGAACCTGCCGTCCGGGTTGAATGCGATCGCGGTGGGCTTGAGTCCCGAGGTCGCGCCTCCGGGCAGCAACGTGAGCGCGCCGTTCGCGCCGTTGATCGCGTATTGCACGAGGCTGTTCGTCCCCTGCAGCGTCGCGTACGCGTACCGGCCGCTCGGATGGAAGCCGAGCGCGAAGACGCCGCTCGTGACGACGGTCGCCGAGACTTGCGGGATGCCGAGCGCGAGTGTGATCCGGAACGCGGAGATCGAGCTCACGCCTCCGGACGGCGCGCCGCTGTTCGCGCAGTAGAGGAAACGGCCGGTGGGGTCGCACGAGACCCACGTCGGGCGTGAGCCGATCTCCTGCGTGATCACGAACTGGAGGATGCCCGTATCCGGCTCGATCGAGTACGTCGTGAGGAAGCCGTCGTCGGGAGCGTTGACGTTCTGCGCGACCGCGTACAGGAATCGGCCCGAGGGCTCGATCACGACGTGGGTCGGATTGCCGTTGATCGCCGTCGTGGGAGCGGCTTCCGTCAGCGCTCCGCTCGTCGCGTCGATCGTGAACGTGCTGATCGTCTTGTCCAGATTATTGGCGACGTATGCGTACTCGACAATTTTTCGTGACGACTCTGGTGCTCCCGCCATTTGCCGGAGCCTGGCTGCCGAACGCGCTGTTCTTTGCCGTGACCGTGATCCTGTTTGTCCGTATGAACCGCCAATAACGGCCATGACGATACTCTTCCAATACATGCTGCGCGAGCAGGTCAAGGTCTTCGGGATGTGCCTGTCCGGCCTCATGACCGTCTATCTGGTCGTGGATTTCTTCGAAAAAGTCCGCCGGTTCATCCGGTACGACGTCGAACTCATCACGCTGGCCGAATATTTTGCCCTGAGAATGCCGGCGATCTTTTTTCAGATCGCCCCCCTGGCCGTCCTCATGGCCACGCTGCTGACGCTCGGCGTATTCTCCCGCAACCGGGAGATCACCGCCATGCGAAGCTGCGGGATCAGCCTGATGCGCATCACCGCCCCCCTCTTTCTCTTCTCGCTCGCCGTGGCCTGCGTCCTGTTCCTCTTCAGCGCCGTCATCATCCCCTACGCGACGGCCCAGGCCGACTATGTCAAAACCGTCAGGATCGAAAAAAAGCCGGGCGGTCCGGCGGTCAAAACAGACCGGGCCTGGATCCAGATCGGCGACCGGACCTTGATGAATTTCGACCTGGTCGATCCGGACGGCTCCACGCTGCGCGGCATCAGCCTGTACCAGTTGGGCAAGGATTTCCGCTTGCTACGGATGACCGAGGCCGCCGGCGCGCATTACACGGCGCAGGGATGGGTGATGCGGGACGGCACCCACCGAACGTTGCTGTCGAACGGTGTCGTGCAGGTCGACGCGTTCGAGCAGGCTCCGGTTCCACTGTCGCAAACCCCCGAGGATTTCAGCACGTGGTTGTCCACTGAAACGGAGGAGATGACGCTGGCGGACCTCCGCACCTACATCAACCGCCTTCAGAAAGACGGCTACAACGTGGCTCGATTCCTGACGGACTACTACGGGCGGATCGCTTTCCCCTTCGTCAGCATCGTCATGGCCACGATCGGGATCTCCCTGAGCCTGCGGCAAAGCGGCGTCCGGGGACGCGGCATGGCGATCGGCATCGGGCTCGCGCTCGCCGTCGGATTTCTCTACTGGACCGCCCATTCGGTCGCCATCGCGCTGGGACACAGCGGCGCCCTGGCGCCGCTGATGGCCGGCTGGCTGGCCAATCTGCTGTTTTTCTCGTTCGGCTCGGCGCTGTTCCTGCAAGTCAGGCACTAGCATGAAGTTGACGGCACGGAACGCATAGAGTAAAAAGAACGAAGCCGTGATTAGCACAACCGTGTACCTCGTCAGCACACTCGCGCGGATATCCTCATGAACCAACGGGTCGTCATCACCGGTCTCGGCGCCGTCTCTCCCATCGGCATCGGCGTCGGGCAGTTTTGGAAAGCGGCGCTGGAAGGCCGCTCCGGCATCAGCGCGATCCGCCCGTTCGATGACCTGCCGCTGGAGGCCTACCGGTCGCGCGTGGCCGGCCAGATCCACGACTTTACGCCGGCACACTACCTCGACGGACCGCACGTGGACCGGGTGGACCGGTACGCGCAGTTCGCGCTGGTCGCCGCCAAAGAGGCCCTCGCAGATTCAGGGCTGCGCATCGAGCGCGAGAATCCTCATCGGATCGGCACCATCGTCGGCGCCGGCATGGGCGGCATGGTCATGGGCGAACGGGAAATCACCCAGCTCTACCGAAGCCAGCGACCCAACCGGGTGCATCCGAACTTCATCCCGACGATCACGCTCAATTCGGCCTCCGGCATCGTCGCGATGGCCCACGGCGCCAAGGGCCAGAACCTGACCATTTCCACCGCCTGCTCGTCCAGCGCGCACGCGATCGGCCAGGCGATGCTCACCATCCGCACCGGCCGGGCGGACGCCGTCATCACGGTCGGCGCCGATGCCAGCATCACACCGCTGGTCTTCGCCGGGTTCTGCTCGCTCCGCGCGCTGTCCACCAACTTCAACGAGACGCCCGAAAAAGCTTCGCGCCCCTTCGACCGGGCACGGGACGGATTCGTGATGGGTGAAGGCGCCGGCGCGCTGATTCTCGAATCGCTCCCCCACGCCAAAAAACGCAAGGCGCGCATTTACGCCGAAGTCGCCGGCTACGCCGCCACCAGCGAAGCGCACCACATGGTGATCCCCCGTGAAGACGGGTTGGAAGTCGCCGAGACGATGACTCTGGCGCTCAAAGACGCGAAGGTGCGTCCGGCCCAGGTGGACTACATCAACGCCCACGCCACCTCGACCCCGATCGGCGATGCCGTGGAAGTGAGGGCCCTCCGCCATCTGTTCAAATCCCGGGCCGATCGGATGCTGATCAATGCCACCAAGTCCATGATCGGGCACACGCTCGGAGCCGCCGGCGCGCTGGGCGGCGTCGTCTGCGCCCTGGCGCTGGAGACGGGACAGATTCATCCGACGCTCAACTACGAGGACCCCGATCCGGCCTGCGCCCTGTCGGGGATCTCGACGCAGGTGCAGGAACGTCCGATCACGATTGCACTCTTGAATGCGTTCGGCTTCGGCAGCAATAATGCCGCCGTGGTCTTTAGAAAATTCTCGCGCTGACACGCACCATGCCTGCTGAATCCGATATCGCGGCCCGCATTCGAACCGCCCTGGGCGACTACCTGAAACGCGACCCCGCGTCGATCGAACCGCGTCATGCCTTGCGGGAGGATCTCGGCCTGGATTCCATGGCGACGATCGAACTGCTCTTTAAGATCGAGGAAGTGTCCGACTTGCAGATTCCCGACCAGGATCTCCAGAAACTGGCGAAGGTGTCCGACGTGATCGCGTATGTGGAAGGCAGAGTCGGCAAGCCGGCTCCGGCAGCAACGAAACCTTCAACCAAACCACCGGCCAAACGTCCGGCGTCCAGGAAAAAAGGATAGCCGGCATGCCCGCAGGACATTCCGCCCGTTCAGTCACATTGAGCGAACTGGCCCGCGCCGTCGGCGGACAAGTGACCGGCGCGGCAGACACAGCCATTTCCGGTGTGTCCAGCCTCGAACAGGCCCAGCCGGGCGATCTGGCCTACGTCGACGGAGACCGCTTCGTGAAGGCAGCGCTGGATTCGAAAGCCGCCGCCTTCGTCGTCGCCCAACCGCTGGCCGATCTTCCCCGCCCCCAACTGGTGGCGGCCAATCCGAAATACGCCTTTGCGCTTCTCGTGCAGCAGTTCTTCACGCCTGCCTACAAAGCCCGCGGCGTTGCGCAACAGATTTCGCAAGGAACCGGCGTGCAGATCGGCCCGGACGTCTCCATCTGGCCGTTCGTCACGCTGGGCGACCGCGTGCGGATCGGCGCCGTGTCACGCTCTATCCCGGCGTGTTCATCGGAGACGACTCCGTGGTGGGCGATGACTGCCTCCTCTACCCGAACGTCACGGTCCGGGAGCGCTGCACGATTGGAACACGCGTGATCGTCCACAGCGGCACCGTGATCGGCAGCGACGGCTTCGGCTACGTGCAACAGGAGGGCCGGCATCATAAGATTCCCCAGATCGGCACGGTGGTCATCGAAGACGACGTCGAACTGGGCGCCAACGTGACGGTGGACCGGGCGACCTTCGGCCGGACCGTCATCAAGCGCGGCACCAAGGTGGATAATCTCGTCCAGATCGCCCATAACGTCACGGTGGGCGAGCACAACATTCTCGTCGCGCAGGTGGGCATCGCCGGCAGCACGACACTGGGTTCGCACGTGATCGTGGGCGGGCAGGCCGGCCTGGCCGACCACATTCAGATCGGCGACCGGGTCATGATTGCCGCGCGTTCCGGGGTCAATCGCAGCCTGACGGGCAACCAAATCGTCTCGGGCACGCCGGCCATGCCGCACGAGATTTCAATCAAGGCCCAGGCGGTGATTCCACGCCTGCCGGAATTGCGCCAGCAGGTGCGCGACCTGGAACAGCGCGTCCGCTCGCTGGAAGCGCGCACGGCCCGCGCAAGTACAAAGTCAAAAGTGAAAGGTAAAAAGTAACCTCTTCGGAACGGCCCTCCGTCAACTGTTCACTTCTCACTTTTTACTTCTTACTTCCCGTCAGCACCCTTCTCCAGAAAAAAAGCTTGGCCCAGAAGAATCCGGCCCAGGGCATCAAAAAGGCCGCAACCTTATCCACGTATCCGCTGTCCACGCTGAGCCCGGACAATCCCAACAGCGCCACAGCCCCCAGCACATAGCCCAACGGCACCAACGATCGTCCCGGATGGTCCAGCAAGACTGCCGCAACCTCTTTTTTTGATTTTTTTAGTCCCGGCCGCTCATAGGCCCGCATGCGAGCGGCAAAGTACCCTGGAAATGCTCGCAGCAGGTACCGGTGATAGCGAGTCTGTCCCCAGCCCAACAGCCCCCCTGCCACCAGCAGACCGGTCGTTTCCTCGAAGGCCCGCAGGCCATAGGTTCCCGTCACAAACTGATAGACCAGCGTGGCCGCCGACGAAATCATGCAGATCAAACCCAGCAGGCCCGCAGGGAAGAGGATATGCGTCTTCACATACCCATGCGCCTTCTCAATCTCTGATTCCTGCCAATGAACCGTGACCAGTTTAGGCATGACGGACCTATGAGAGGAAACGCCCTTCTGGAGCATCGTCAGACTCGCCGAACACCGCCGGGGTCGTCAGCGATGGGCCCGGCACCCGGTACCATCCGGCCGCCCATGCCCCCAAATCGGTCACCTGGCACCGCTCAGAACAAAACGGGCGCCAGGGATTCGGCTCCCACGTGGCCTCACCGGAACACACAGGACAGCGAACGGTCATCGTGCTCCCTGCAGATTTCCCGCGCCCAGCGCGCACATGGACGTCCGGACGCGCGCATCACAGCATTCAGATGGATGCGTCTCGATTCGCCACAGATCCATTTCTTATCCACAGAAACTGGGGGCACACTGTGGATGGACTTGTGCGCGCACCCATGATCCATCACGACACACGAGCCCGCCTTCACATTGCACAAAATTTAGGCGGCGGCGGCCCTGACATTTCATGCACTTGAGGATCATGTTGCGCCATCACACCAGCGTCGCAATCTGTTGGGTTGCGGCAGAGACACCGACTCCACAAGGCCGGTTCGGCGTCAAAGAAAGTGTGTGCAGAGAACTGGCAGCGCGACAAAGAAACCGCGTGGCAGGATTACTTGCCCAGAAATTGCTCGACATTCGCTTTTTTCATACGTCCCACGTCGACCCATTGCTGGGTCAGGGTCAGCGCCGACTTCAATCGGGACTCAACAGCCTCAAAACGTTGGGGAGGCACGGCCATTTGCTGCCGGGCCACGAGCGACAACCAGCTATGCAGCCCCTTAAAGAACGACATGACCGATGAGGCGCCGGCGACAAAGGCCTCGTCGCGCAACCGGACCACATCCTGCAACACCCCGTCAAGACTCCCGTTCGACGCAAAGGCAGCGGCCCCGCCCGCTTTGAGGCTCATAAAGGCCTTTTGAATGTTCGGGAGTCGTTGCTGGACATCGGCCAGCAATTGCGCGTCCAACGCATCCAATTCCTTCAAGTTTCTGACAATGGCAGCCCGATCGCCGGTCACGACCCCCTGCCCGGCGCTCCCCACCGGCACGTCAACAAGCGAATCCACAAGCGCCCTGGTCGTCTCGGCCGACTCCGCGCGGCTTTGCTGCAGTTCGATGAGGGCGTCAATAATCGGACCGGTCAGCGCCGCCGGCGCAGCGGCATCGGCGGATGCTGAAGCCGAGACGGCTGCCGCAGCGGGAGCGGCTGCCGGCTGAGCGCCCGCTCGATCGGCAGGCGCTGCCGCAGGAATGAGGCGCTGAATGGCTGTGGCCAGACGTTCAAGGGATTCCTGCAGAGCCGAGCACTGGCCTGCCGAACTGATCCGCCCCTGCCCCTCGATGGCTTCCAGGTGCGGCAGCATCGCAAAGGCCAGCTTCTCGATATCGGGGCGTTCGACGGTCGCGGCAGAGCCGCCCAGGTTGGTGAT
>JANOEZ010000290.1:0-1879 GCA_031413335.1 Nitrospirota bacterium | reverse complement strand
CGCGATACCCCTTGCGTCCCGTAGTGTCGATTAATCAGGGGATGAGCGGGCCTGGGGCCAGCGCAGCCAAAGCCGTGGATCTCAGCACGACGACGCTCGTGCATATCGTGGAAGTGGTTGGATCGGATGCAAGCGAGTAGGCATTCGTAACGGGTGAGATGATACGCAATCCGCTGACACGAGCACTGTGCCTTCTGCTGTCGGGCGTTCTGTGTTTCGGCCCTCTGGGTTGCCGAAACCCTGGGCAATCCTCCCTGCCGCCGTCCGCCATTGTGACGCCGGAAAACGTGGCCAATCTTCCGCCGTTGCCGAAGGGCGATCTCTATGCCGATGAAACGGTGGTCAGCGCCGACGCAGTCATCGAACCGGGCGATGTCCTCGATGTGATTATCTACCGTGGTGCCGGTGACGAAAAATACACCGGCGTCGTGCGGGAATCCGGAGCCGTGCAGGTGTCGTTTCTTGAAGTGCCGGTGAAGGGCCTGACATCCGCGCAGGTGGAGGCGCTGATCGAACGGGAGGTGGCGCCCTTCATGAAAAACCCGCGCGTCCAGGTGGTGCTGAAAAAGAAAAATCCAAAGTTGAAGCGGATTTTTGTGTTCGGCGACGTCAAGAAGCCCGGCCACTATCCTCTCGCGCGAAACATGACCGTTCTGCAGGCGATCACGTACGCGGATAATTACAATGAAACGGCCCTGCTGGACGAAATTCGCATCATTCGTGGAGGGAACCTGTCGGCGCCGCAGGTCGTGATGGCGGATCTGACCCGCGTCTTCACCTATGGCGACATGAGCCGGAACGTCTCGCTGCAGGAAAATGACATCGTGTTTATTCCGCGTGAACGGCTCGGCGATGCGCAGGAAACTACCAAGAAGATGTACCTACTGGTCTTTATGGCGCTGACCCCGATTTATTTTGCGACGATCCTGCCCACCTTCACCACAACTCCCGTCTCCAGATAGCCGATGGGCAGGCGAAAAGGATAGCGCGTCTCATGGCCCAGTATGAACTGAACGTCCTGGATTACTGGCTGATTGTCCGGAAGCGCAAGTACACCATTGCGCTGACGGCGCTGCTCGTCGTCACGTTCACGATGGCGCTGTCGCAGTTTCTGCGGCCCGAGCCGGTCTATGATGCCACGGCGCGGATCAAGTTCGACCGCAGCAGCACGGTCGCCACTCTGTTGCTTGAATCCTTATCCACGCAAAGCGGCGCCGATATCGGGACGCAGACGGAGGTCATCAAGAGTTTCCCGGTCATCGAGCAGGTGGCGCAGCAATTCGGACTCGTTGCCAAGGACGCCTCCCCTGAGGTCCGCCGGACGGAGGCGTATCTGACGGCCGTCTACAGTTTGCAGGGCCAGGTCAAGGCCGTCCAGGAGGGCGGGACCGCCATCATCAAAATTACCGCCTCGGCAGGCAGCGGGGAGGTGGCCCAGCGGCTGGCCAATGGCGTGACGGAAGCCTATCGCCTGGAAAACATCAAAACGCAGAATCGCATGGTCACGGAGTCACGACGCTTCGTTGAAGAGCAGATGGAGGCGCTTCTCCAGAGGTTAAAAACCGCCGAAGATGCGCTGCTGAGTTTCAAGCAGCGCGAGGGAAAGGTTTTTTTGGACGAAGAAGCCAAGGCTGCGCTGGCGGCGTACAGCGGTCTCGATGCCGAACATAATTTGGTGTTGCGTCGTCAGGAGGAGGCGCTCCGGCAGATTGCCGCCCTGGAAAGCCATGACGGGCAGGCTGAAAAATCTGAAGAGCATGTATTCTCCGAGGAGCCGACGGCTCTCCTGGCCGTGTTGAATTCCAGGCTGCACGATCTCCGTCAGGAACGCGCGAATCTGCACGTCAATTACACCAACCAGCACCCCACGATGCGCGAG
>JANOEZ010000289.1:0-1177 GCA_031413335.1 Nitrospirota bacterium | reverse complement strand
GTTGGAGCGGGCTGGACGGGAACAGCGCGACTATCGGGCGGCGGTGCTCGATCAAGCGGGGAACGGCGGGGAGCGCGGGTCGAAGGTGAGCACGGAGTATGAGCGCCGCCGGGATGCGCTGATCGGCAGGATGATGGATCTGCTGGACGCCTACATCAGCCTGTGCGATGTGCGTGTCGGCGCGGTCATGGCCGAGTCGCGCGACCGGACCGCGCAGGCGGAAACGATTCTGCGGGAGTTGCTGCTGGTCTCGATCCTCTTCACCATTCTGCTGGCCGCGGTCGCCAGTTACAGCATTTTGCATCCGCTCCGCCGCGTCCAGGAGCACATCCGGGCGATCGGGCAGGGGCAGTTCGGCGCGTCGCTGCAGACCGCCGTTCCGCAGGAATTGCGGGAACTGGTGGAGACGGTCAATTGGATGGGGCACACGCTGAAGGAGCTCGACGAGTTGAAGGCGGAGTTCTTCTCGCAGATCTCGCACGAGTTGCGGGCGCCGCTGGCGTCCTTGCGCGAGGGGATCCAGTTGCTGCTGGACCAGGTGGCCGGTCCGCTGACCGCCCCGCAGCGCGAGGCCTTGATGATCATGAAAGACAGCAGTCAGCGGCTCATTCAGCAGATTTCGACCATGCTGGACCTGTCGAAAATGGAAGCGGGCATGATGGAGTATCACATTGCTCCGGCAGATCTGAAACGGCTGGCGGATGGATCGGTCGACAAGGTGCGGTGGTTGGCGGAAAGCAAGCAGATCCCGGTGCTCATCCATGCCCCAGACAGCCGGGTCTGGGTGCCGATGGATGCGGCGCGAATCGAACAGGTGCTCGACAACCTCCTCTCCAACGCCCTCAAGTTCAGTCCCAAAGGCGCGACCGTGCATGTCCGCATGGAGCCTGATCCGGCAGCGGGCGGCATCCGTGTGGCGGTCAAAGACGCGGGGTCCGGCATTGCGCCGGAGGATCTGCCGCACATTTTCAACCGGTTTTACCAGGGCCGCCGCCAGGGCATGCAGACGGTGGCCGGAAGCGGTGTCGGATTGGCGCTGGCGAAAAAGATTGTCGAGGGGCATCACGGGCGCATCTGGGTGGCGCCCCAAGCGCGAACAGGATGTCACCCGGCGCCCTCATCCACCGCAGGGTCTGCATGAGCGGGGTGTCGAGGAACTCGCTGCTCCGCGCGAACC
>JANOEZ010000288.1:0-7512 GCA_031413335.1 Nitrospirota bacterium | reverse complement strand
GGTCGAAGCGCAATTTCGCCGCGAGCTGCAGCGCACGCATGGCGTCACGTTCAATCACCTCTACACGATCACCAACATGCCGATCAGCCGCTTCTTGGAATTTCTGATGGACAGCGGCAACTACGAAGGCTACATGGAGCGGCTGGCCAACGCGTTCAACCCGGCGGCCGCGGCCGGCGTCATGTGCCGCTATACGCTCTCCGTGGGCTGGGACGGCGCCCTCTATGATTGTGACTTCAATCAGATGCTCGATCTCCCGGTCAATCACGGCGCGCCCCGCCATCTCCGTGATTTCGATCCGGCTAAATTGCATAGCCGTCGCATCGTGACCGGCAACCATTGCTATGGTTGCACCGCCGGCACAGGCTCGTCGTGCGGAGGAACTGTGACGTAGAGACGACCCCCTACGCGTTCACCGAGCCCCCCTCCTATTTCTCGTAGCATCGCACCTCTGAAAATGGTATATTTGGCACTCAAAACCATGGCCGGACAACCGAGGAGCGGGACAGATGCAGGACATCATTAAGAGCACGCGTAAACGGCACATGATGATCGCGATCGCGCAGTGGTTTGATACCTCCCTCACCGGCCGCTACATGGATGAGCACATCCCGGCATGGGTCACCTGGACCCGCTGGCTCCCCTTCCTCACTGTCCATCTCATCTGCCTGGCAGTGATCTGGGTCGGATGGAGCTGGGTGGCCGTTGCGGCAGCCGTCCTGATGTACCTGATCCGGATGTTCGCGATCACCGGCTTTTACCATCGCTATTTCTCTCACAAGACCTTCAAGACGTCCCGACCGATGCAATTTGTCCTGGCCCTGGTCGGCAATTCGGCCATGCAGCGAGGCCCGCTCTGGTGGGCGGCCAATCACCGCCAGCACCATGTGTACTCGGACACCGAAAAAGACATTCATTCCCCGGTGCAACATGGATTCTGGTGGAGTCACCTGGGGTGGATCACCTACCCGGCCAACTTCGGAACGGACCTCAAGGCGGTTCCCGACCTGGCCAAATTCCCCGAACTCCGGTTCCTGGACCGTTTCGACGTGCTTGTGCCGGTGGCGCTGGGCACCATGATGTTCGCGTTCGGGACTGCGCTCAACCGCATGGCCCCTGAGCTGGGCACGAGCGGAGCCCAGATGCTCGTCTGGGGCTTTTTCATCTCCACCGTTGTGCTGGCACATGCCACTTTTTCCATCAACTCCCTGACCCATATGTTCGGGTGGAAGCGCTATCAAACGGGCGATGAGAGCCGCAATAATTTCTGGCTGGCGCTCGTCACGCTTGGAGAGGGATGGCACAACAACCATCACCATTACCCGGCCACCGCCCGGCAGGGATTTTTCTGGTGGGAAATCGACCTCACCTATTACGGCCTCCTGCTCCTGGAGCAGATGGGACTGATCTGGGATGTGAAGCCCGTCCCCGACCGAATCCGCAACGCTGCGCCGTCCGCACTCGCCGCCTCCATATAGATAGCGCTCCGCCGCTTCCGCCGCGTACCCCACGATACTGCTGTTGCTCCCGTACGGCAAAGTTTGCTATGGTGATCGCTCGCGTGAGGAATGCATATGGTCTGGGACCCGAAAGATCCCTGGGGTAAAAAGAGCGACTCGATTGACGATGCCCTGCATCAGGCGCAGGACAAGTTGCGACAGCTGATGCCGCTCAAGGGGATCAGTTCCATAGTCCTGCTGGGACTCCTGGTGATCGCCGTCTGGCAAAGCACGTTCATCGTGAAGCCGGATGAGGAAGGTGTCGTCATGCGCTTTGGCGACGTGGTCCGCTCGGCCGGCCCGGGTCCGCACCTCAAGATCCCCTTCATCGAGACCGTCCTCCACCCCAAGGTGGAAAAACTGCACCGCATTGAAATCGGCTTCCGCACCGACCGCCAGGGTCGCGCGCAGGTACAGGCGCAGGAAGCCCAGATGCTCACCGACGATTTGAACATCATCGCGGTGGAATTCATCGTCCAGTACAAGATCAAGAATGCGAGCGAGTATCTGTTCAAGGTCGACGAAATCGACGACACGATCGAGAAAGCCGGTGAAGCGGCGATGCGGGAAGTCATCGGCAAGAGCAAGATCGACGACGCGCTGACCACCGGTAAGGCCCATATCCAGGAAGGCACGCAGGTGTTGCTGCAGCACATCCTGGATCAATACGAGGCCGGCGTGCAGATTGCCGCCGTGCAGTTGAAAGACGTCAACCCCCCCGAAGCGGTGGTGGCCGCCTTCAAGGACGTGACCAGCGCCAAGGAAGATCGCCAGAAACTCATCAATCAAGCACAGGGTTACCGGAACGACATCATCCCCAAGGCCAAGGGTGAAGCGGCACAGATGGTGAACCAGGCCAAGGGCTATGCCCAGGCGCGCCTCGCGCGGGCGGAGGGCGAAGCGAGCCGGTTCGTCAAGACGCTCAAGGAGTACGAGCAGGCCAAGGACATCATCAGCAAGCGCATCTACATCGAAACGATGGAAGAGGTGCTGGGCGGCGTCGAGAAAATCATCCTCGACGGAAAGGCCTCGGAGCGGCTGCTCCCCTACCTGCCGCTTGACCGGATGAAAGCCTCGCCGGCTCCCGGGCCGGCGGGCGAGGAGAAAAAGCGATGAGCAAGCAGGGTCTCATCCTCGCCCTCGTGGCGATCGCCGTGCTGTTGGTGGTCCTCGGCGTGTCGCCGGTCTTTATCGTGGACATCACGCAGACCGCCATCGTGGTCGAACTGGGCAAACCGAAACAGAACATCACGTCGCCGGGCCTCTACTTCAAGGTGCCGTTCATCCAGGATGTCACCTATTTCGACAAGCGGCTGTTGGATTATGATTCGTCCCCGCAGGAAGTCATCACGCAGGATAAGAAAACCCTGCTGATCGACAACTTCGCCAAGTGGCGCATCGTCGACCCCCTGAAGGTCTTTCAGAACTTCCAGACCCAGCGCGGGGCGCTCCGCCGGCTCGACGACATCATCTACTCCGAATTGCGGGTCGAATTGGGGCGGCATGATCTTTCCGATATCGTCTCCAAGAACCGTTCTGAGGTGATGGCCGTCGTCACGCAACGGGCCAACGAAAAGGCGGCCCTCTACGGCCTCGAGATTCACGACGTGCGGATCAAGCGGGCCGACCTGCCCGAACAAAATGAAAAGAATGTCTTCGCCCGCATGCAGGCGGAGCGGGAACAGCAGGCCAAGCAATATCGCGCGGAAGGTGCCGAGGAAGCGCAGAAGATTCGCTCCGAGGCGGAGAAAGATAAAGAAATCCTCCTCGCCGATGCCTACAAAACCTCGGAGCAGATCCGGGGCGATGGCGATGCCAAAGCCTTTAAGATCTATTCATCGGCCTATCGCCAGGATCCCAAGTTCTTCGAGTTCACCCGTTCGATGGAAGCCTACAAGAAAACCTTCTCGCACAATTCAACGACAATGGTCCTGACCCCGGACTCCGAATTCCTCAAATACCTCAAGCAGCGCTGACCCCGCGCCTCACGCCAACCCTGTGATGTCGCCCGTCTCCGGATCCAGATCAATGTGCTCCCCGGACGGGTGTGAGGGAAGTCCCGGGAGCAGCTCGATCCCTGAACAGACCGCCGTGAGAAACCCGGCCCCGGCCAGGATGCGAAGTTCCGTGATGGGAACCGTAAATCCTGATGGCCGTCCCTTGAGCGCCGGATCGTGGGACAGCGACAGCGGTGTCTTGGCCATGCACATCGGCCATCGGTTAAACCCCCATCGGTCCGCCCGCTCGATATCCTGTTCGACCTGCGCACTGTAACTGACGCCGGCGGCGCCGTACATCCGCGTGGCGATGGTCTCGATTTTCCTCTTGATCGGCCACGCGACATCGTAGAGCGGCGTGAACCGGTTCGGCTTCTCGCAGACTGTCATCACGGCCCTGGCGAGCGCTTCCGAACCCTTTCCGCCATCCCGAAAGTGCGTGGTGACCACCGCGCCGGTCGCCCCCGCTTTTTCGGCCTGCTCGCACACCCAACGCAGTTCGTCATCCGAATCCTGATCGAATACATTGATGCCCACGACCGCCGGAATTCCGTAGGCGCGCACGTTCGCGAGGTGCTGTTCCAGATTGGCGAATCCCCTGGCCAAGGCCTCGCGATTCGGTCCGGTCAGGCCCGCGGGAATCGGCTGCCCGGATTTGACCACCCCTCCGTCGCCATAGAACTTCAGCGCGCGCAGGGTCACCACGATGACTGCGGCATCAGGAGCCAGCCCTGACACCCGGCATTTGATATTGAAAAATTTCTCCGCGCCCAACTCGCTCGCAAAGCCGGCCTCCGTCACGACATAGTCGGCGCAACGCAACGCCAGCAGATCGGCGAGTACGGAGGAATTTCCGTGCGCGATGTTCCCGAACGGACCGGCATGCACCAGGGCCGGCGTCCCTTCGCACGTCTGCAGTACATTCGGGCTGAGGGCATTCTTCAACAGCGCCGCCATGGCGCCGGCGCAGCGCAGGTCTTCCGCCGTCACCGGCCGGCCATCACGGGCCGCCCCGACGACGATCTGCCCCAGCCGGGCGCGTAGATCCGTCAGGCTCGTCGCCAGGGCCAGGATCGCCATCACCTCGGACGCTTCCGTGAGGACGAACCGGGTTTCGCGTTCTGCGCCGTCTTTGCCGATGAGCCGGACGCGGCGCAGCGCACGGTCGCTCACGCTGACGGCCCGCGGCCAGGTCACCTGTGTTGGATCCAGCCCCAGCGCATTGCCGTGAAAAAGATGATTGTCGACGAAGGCGGCAAGCAGATTGTGTGCCGCCTGGACTGCATGCGCGTCGCCGGTGAGGTGGAGGTTCGCCTCCTCCATCGGAACCAGGCAGGCGCGGCCGCCGCCGGCGCCGCCGCCCTTGAGTCCGAATACCGGCCCCAGCGACGGCTGCCGGAGATTCACGACCGCTCGTTGGCCCAGGCGGCAGAGCCCCATGGCCAGCCCCACGGCCGTCGTCGTCTTGCCTTCGCCCAACGGAGTGGGATTGACCGCGGTGACGAGCACGTATTTCCCGCTGGGACGGCCTGCCAGCCGCGAGAGGACATCGAGCGAGATTTTGGCCTTGAAGCGACCGTAGGGGATCAGCTCATCCTCGCGCAGGCCGAGTTGTTCGCCGATCTCCAGGATGGGGCGGGGTGTCACCAGGGTCTTCCCACGTCATGCATAGGAGGCACTGTGTGTGCTGAGCGTGCACGCACTATAACACGGAACCCGAAGACCTCAGGACAGTCGGTGGAGCTGCGAACGGAGGAGCACCGGGTGGAGGAGAAGACGAAAACCAGGGGGATGCTTAGTCGAGAATGTAGTTGTGCGGGTTGACGGTCTGGCCCTTGAGCTTGACCATGTAATGAAGGTGCGGCCCCGTTGAATGCCCGGTGCTGCCGACCAGCGCGACCACATCGCCGCGCTTCACTTTTTGTCCCTGCCTGACCAGAATCTTCGCCAGATGCCCGTACTCCGTCTCAATCCCGTAGCCGTGATCGATCAGGACCACGTTGCCCATCTTGGCATCGAAACCGGCCGATGTCACATACCCGTTCGCTGGAGCCTGCACCGGCGTATTGGGCGGCGCGCCAATGTCGAGCCCGTCGTGCATGGCCAACTGATTGGTAAAGGGAGAAATGCGGGCACCAAATCCAGACGTGACCCAGCCTCTCACCGGCCAGATAGAGGGAGTCGCCCCCCAACGAGCGGACTTGTCCTTGGCCGCTTCGATCAATTCTTCCAGAATCCGTTCTTCCATCGTGGCGTGCCGTTCCAGCCAGACAATGTCCTGCTGAACTTTCTCCACGAGAGGCTTCTCCCCGTTCGGCGCCATCTCGCTCGGAGGTGGATCCTGCATGCCGGCCGGCTGAGCGACAGGTGGAACACCTTGAATCGGCTGTCCCCCGTCCATGGGAACTTCGTTGCCGCCCTTGCCGCTGATCATATCGGCAGGCCGCTGATCTTCGATTCCCAGCATGATCCGCAACCGCTGGTTGACCTCTTTCATGGACAGCATGCGACGTTTGAGATCTTCCAACGAAGTTGAAAACGAGGTGGTTTGCTCGCGCAGCGTGGTCGCTTCTTCCCGAAGAACTCCCAGTTCCCAAATTTGCGCGGACTGGATCACGTAGTGAATGAGAAACAGGCCCTGCGCCAGCACGAGCCCCAGCCCCAGGATCTTCAGCCGTTTCATGGTCGGTCCTGAAAAGTTGAACCGCAGGGGGGCGGTTTTGGCACCCCTGAAGATCACAATGGTACAGGCGTCCGGCGCTTGTCTTTTTTCCGTCGTATCCATTTCTCTATCCATCATGGCTCCTGCTCCGAGCCATCCACACCGTGAAGCAAGTGGTAAGTGTACCCAATCTTCCTCCACCGGTCAACGGTTTTGTCCTTTTATAAATGCTTCTATTCCAACGACTTACGAGTCGATTTCTGTATCCAATCCAGATAATCAGCTGAACCCTGCATAATCGGGAATGCAATCACCTCTGGGACCTGGTAACTATGGAGCCGCTTGACCTCTGCAGCCACTCGGCCAAACAGATCAGCCCTGGATTTCATGATCAAGAGGGCTTCACGTTCCTCTGAAACCTTCCCCTTCCAGCGAAAGATCGAGCGGACCCTAGGCACGATCGTGACGCAGGCGGCGAGTTCAGCCCTGACCAGCGCCCGCCCAATCCGGCCGGCCTGCCGCTCTGAGGCAGCCGTCACCAGCACGACAATGGCCCGCCGCCCCTGCCCCCTTCTCACGCCCCGCCCCTTCATGCCCTCGGCTTCCAGCTTGGTTGGGACGTGGCCGTCTGGGTTCCTTCCTGGCCACTTCTTTTATCGGCGCTTTTTGGTCCGCCATTAAGGACATTGCCCCTGCCTGCTGCATTGGCAACATCCATGCCTTCCCTGTCACGAGGCAGCCCGGGAAACCCTTCCGCGTTTTCAAGCGGTTCGCCGCAAGGGACGATTGCAGATATCCGCCGGTGAAAAACATGCCCGGTCACAACGTTCCCCCCGGTCTCAAACTGCCCAGCATCCAATTGACAGCTTCGCAACTGGCCCCCTATGATACGACCTGTCTCGAAAACACTGTTGAGACTGCTCCGAAAGGGAGGCCGCGCATATGGGATTCACCATCACCGTCCAGGAACTCAAACAGCGCTTGGATACAGGCGACAAGATCGTCCTCGTCGATGTCCGGGAGCCCTGGGAATATGCCACCGCCAAAATCGAGGGCGCGGTCCTGATCCCGCTGGCAACCGTCCCGCAATCCCTGGACAAACTCGACCGCAATGCCGAGATCGTCTGCCATTGCCATCACGGGATGCGAAGCGCCGACGCCACCGCCTTCCTTCATCAGCAGGGGTTCAAGAGCGTCAAGAACCTGGTGGGTGGGATCGACGCCTGGTCCATGCACGTGGACCCGAAGGTCCCGCGCTACTGACGATCCGGCTTACTGCGCGCGGAAGTACTCCACCGTGCGCGCCAGCCCGTCCTCCAGCGACACGCGAGGCTCCCAGCCGAGCTCCTGCCGC
>JANOEZ010000287.1:0-1060 GCA_031413335.1 Nitrospirota bacterium | reverse complement strand
CCCTGGTCCTGCCATTTCCGGGCCATCTCCGCCGGGTTGTTGGAATAGACCGTGGCCTGGTGCATGTTGCCTTGCATCAAGCGCACGCACTGCCCGTCTTTTAAATCAATGGCGGGGATGATCAACATGCCAGCATCCTACACAAAGCGACTTTCGCCGCGCGAGGAAAATCAGCGCTTGGATTTTGCGCCGAAGGGGAACGTGTCGGCCAGGCGCGTCGTGCCGTATTCCACCAACTCGTCCGCCGTGACGAACACGAATCCCCGCTCGAAGGACCCCCGGGCATCTTCGGTGAGCGGCTTTTGCTTCTCGTAGTAATTGCCGGCCCACAAGACGGTGCCGTCCATACTGACGAGTTTGATATCGAAACCGACCGCCGCTGTCTCGCCGCCCAGCTTGCTGCCCTTCCGCTCCTGATAGACGACTACACGCCCGATAATCGCCGCATCCAGGGACATCTTCTGCGCGATCTTCGCCGCCCGCCGTTCCGGGATGGCCTCGCCGCCCTCCGTCTCCAGCTTCTTGAGCGCCGCGGCCGCATCGTCCGGCGAGAACACGTTCAGCCCTTCCCAGTTTTTGAGCTTGCCGTAGAACGAGCGGGACACCTTCTCGGCCGCGGCCGCCGGCACGGCGGCTACTTGTTGACTCACGGAGCGCTCCCCGGATGGCGGCACCGCCACGGACATGTCCGAACGCAAGATGCCTTGCGGGGGCACCAGTTCGTCGTAGGGACGGTTCTCCGTGACTTGCTGCGTCATCAGCGTGTCGAAGGGCAGCACCACCACCGTCTTGACGTGATACTTGTCGATATTTCCCGAGACCGCCGACGTGACCTTGGACTTGAAGGCGCAGCCGCTCAGCAGGCACACGATCACGACGTACGGCGTGAGGCGTAAGGCGAATTGGATTTGACGTTGCATTGTCCTCCCCTGACGTTTCACGTTGAACGGTTCACGATTCACGGCATTCATCGCCATTCCCCAAAGTTCTTGACGATGCGCAGGCCGGCCGCCTGGCTCTTTTCCGGGTGAAACTGGCAGGCGAAGATATTATCCCGCCA
>JANOEZ010000286.1:0-2027 GCA_031413335.1 Nitrospirota bacterium | reverse complement strand
GGAAGCAGGCGACGTTTCCGAACAGTCGTGCGTTCGGTAACAGTGAGCCCTGGTGTGTAGGCATGTCCCATAATCAGCTATGAGGACTGAGTGCTGAGGACTGAGGTTTGAATGCCGGCTCTAGCGTTCTGCTGTTCATCGCTCAGTCCTGAGTCCTCGTTACTGTACCGTTGGATACAGCCCGACGGCGTTATGCCATCGCGTTAGGGCTGCCACCCGTGCTGTGGCATCGGCCGGCAGCTGAAGCGGACGGCCCCGGCCGTCCAACAATAGGCCGACAGCGCCCCCGCGAGCCTCACGCGTGACCGGTGCGCCTTTGCCCTCACCGAGATCAACCTGTTTCACCGGCTTGACGGTCACCTGTGCCCGCTCATTGTCGCCTAATGCAATTAATTGCAATTCTCCGAACGCGAGTGTGCCGCGCTCCGGCTGGCGGTTCCCTCCAAACGTAATCTGGTACTCGGCGCATTTCTCGCCGTCCCTGCCCTGTCCGATCGGAGCGATGCAGGTTCCCAGGTAGACCAGGCAGTCGTGAACAAAGACGTCGGTCGCCGCTTTTTCGTTGACCGTCGACAGCACGCCCAGATGCGGCATCATGAAGATGCTGTCCACCGAGAGCGTGGTGAACCCCAGCGGTTCGTAGGCGTCCACCATCATCAGCATGGATTGGATGCGCCGTGGCGCATGGGACAGGATGCCGCCGCTGCCGACGATCAAGTCCAGCTTGAGCATGTCAATCAGGCTCCCGCCGGAGGCTTTCTGTTCGAAGATATCCGAGATCGTCCGCTCCTGCTGGACGCCCTTGAGGCCGGTCGCCAACGATTTGTGGTGGATGAGCGCCAACCGGAGAGCCTCGCGCGCAATGGCCTGCTCGATCTGCAGTTCGTCCAGCGTCTGAGGGATGGTCGTCGGGCGGATCATCTTGTTCTTGATGCGGTTGCGCAGGGTCTGTTCGTCCAAGTCGAACGACACCCACCGCATGATGTTGGCGAGGCCGGCTTCGGCCAGCACGTTCGAGATGCTGTAGGACATGCCGAGGTTGGCGCTGACCGTGCGATTGAAGACGCCGTCATAGACAGAGAACACATCCGTGGTGGCGCCGCCGATGTCCACGCCGATCAGATTGATCTGATCGCGCTTGGCTAGGGCTTCCATGATAAAGCCGACGGCCGCCGGTGTCGGCACAATCGGCGCGCCGGTCCAGGCAATCAGTTTCTTGTAGCCGGGCGCCTGGGCCATGACGTGTTCGAGAAAGAGGTCATGGATCTTATTGCGCGCCGGCGCCAGGTTCTCCCGTTCGAGCGTCGGGCGGATGTTGTCGGTCACGACCAGCGCTGTTTTTTTACCGAGAATCTCCGTGACGCGGTCACGGGCCTGTATGTTGCCGGCATAGATCAGCGGCAGCGAATAGGTTATCCCGAGGCGCGGGCGCGGCTCGGCAGCCGAGATATATTCGGCCATTTCCACTACGTGCGTGATGGTTCCGCCATCGGTGCCCCCTGCGAGAAGAATCATGTCCGGCCGGAGCGAACGGATGCGCTCGATTTTTTCATGTGGCAGCCGGCCATCGTTGGAGGCCAATACGTCCATCACGATCGCACCGGCACCCAGCGCACAGCGTTGGGCGCTCTCCCCTGTCATGCTCTGGACCGCGCCGGCCACCATCATCTGCAATCCGCCGCCGCCGGCACTGCTGGTCGAGACATAGATGTCCACGCCGGCTTTGGGATTGCCGCCTGCTCCGGCCGGCGTGATAATCTTTTCTCCGTCCAGGATCTTCCGGCCAGACAGTTCCTCCACTTCAGCGATGGCATTGAGCACGCCACGGGTCACATCCTCGAACGGCGCTTCGACGGTGGTGGGAGCCTCTCCGCGAAACGTCTGCCGAAAGGTATCGCCCTGTTTTTCGATCAGGATGGCCTTGGTCGTCGTGCTGCCGCAATCGGTCGCGAGGATGACGGAGAGTGGGAGAGTGGGAGATCGGCGGCTTTCTTCTGCGGGGTCTGCGCGGCAGCGCTCATCGGGCC
>JANOEZ010000285.1:0-1301 GCA_031413335.1 Nitrospirota bacterium | reverse complement strand
GGCGGTATTCGTTTCAATGATCTGGCTTGGTGTGGTCGGCTGTGCGGAGCAGAAGGCGGTGCCGGCGCCGTCGCAACGGCAGGTGCAGTCAGATTCCGACCGGTTCTTCGATAAGATGAAGCAGGAAGAGCGAGATCACGGCACAGGGTCGCAGACGGAGAAATAACGTTGTCCGTGAACCGTTAACCGTTATCCGTGGGGAGCAAGGCGAGTTCCCATTTACTGATTACGGCTCACGGATTACGGATCACGCGCACTTCGCGTTACTGCCGGCTTTCCCGCCCTACGAACACATCGGTGAACGGCTTCACGAACGGCAGCTCAGTGACGAGCTGCCGGTGCGTGATCGGCTCGACGGAGCGTGTTTCCCGGAACGTTTTCAGGAGACCGAGCGAGACGATCAGCCGCAGGACGCCGGAGATAAAAAAGACCGCCTGCAGGTTCGAGGCCAGGTGCAGCTCGACGCCGGCCAGCGTGAGATCGGCCGGCACCACGGTCGCCAGCCAGCTTCCGAGCATCGCCCCAGCAAACCAGCCCATCGCATTGATCGTGTTGCAGACGGCGATGCCCTTGGCGCGGTCTTCGGGGTGCACGGCGTCGAACACGTAATTCTGCAATCCCAGCGCGAGTCCCGCCCAAATCATGCCGCCGAAGAAATTCACCATCACCAGATACCAGACGCTTGTGCCGAACAGATAGAGCATCGGCAGGAAGGGCACGGCCAAGCCGGTCGCGACGAGCAGTTTCTTGTTCCCAAAGCGGTCGCTGAGTCGTCCCCAGGGTTTCAGCGTGAGGAACTGCCCCAGCACGCCGGCGGCCAGCCACGAGGCATACATCCAATAGGAATAGTGCAGGTCCCGGAGCAGATAAATGACGAAATAGGGACCGGAGATCAGGACGCAGACGTGCATCAGTCCCGAGAACCAGAGAAAACGCTTGTAGTTGACGCTCCGTTCATGCCGCAGGAAGTCGAGCAGGCGGAACTCGGCTTCCCGCGTCGCCGGCGCCGCGGATTCGTCCATGCGGTTCAAGTACCGGGTCGAAAGAAACCGCGCCGTCGAAGCGGCGAGGAAGATCAGCGCGAATCCCACCCAGGCGCGCTCATGCGATTCCGCTCCGTGCAGCACGAGGCCGGCGGCGCAGAGCGCAGAGAAACTCAGGACCGCCATGACCTTGCTCCGGCGCGCGAAATAGGCTCCGCGTTCGTTGGGGCTGACCAGGTCGGTGATCAGGCTGTTCCAGGCCGGGACGGCAAAATGGCCCAGGCCAAAATAGGCGACTGCGCAGGCGATGAGTGAAAG
>JANOEZ010000284.1:0-2512 GCA_031413335.1 Nitrospirota bacterium | reverse complement strand
GCGCGAGGAACTCACCGGCGAATTCCTCAACACGACCCGGAAAGGCTTCGCGACCGCGCTCGACATCAGCGCCTACTCATTGATTGCCGTCACGCGGGCGGCCGCCCCGCTCATGACCGAGGGCGGTTCCGTCGTCACACTGACCTATCTCGGCAGCGAGCGCGTGGTGCCGCACTACAATGTGATGGGCGTGGCCAAGGCCGCACTGGAATCCAGCGTCCGTTACCTGGCGCACGATCTGGGCCCCAAAAACATCCGCGTGAACGCCATCTCGGCAGGCCCAATCCGCACGCTGGCCGCGCGCGGCGTGGCCGGGATCAGCAAGATGGTGGACCATCACCGCGAGTTCGCCCCGCTGCGGCGCGCGACGGAACAGTCGGAGTGCGGCGACACCGCCCTCTTTCTCCTCAGCTCCCTGGGCCGCGGCATCACCGGCGAAGTCATCTACGTGGATGGCGGGTACCATATTCTTGGATCATTGCTCTCTCCCGAATAACTCTCCGCTGAACGAGGCCTGCCGATGGCCACCGCCGTTTCTCACGATCCCGCGCTTGCGCGCATGCTCATCCTGGATGAGCTGTTCGATCTCTGGCTCTACAAGGCCCTGCGGGACATTTCGACCGACGTGGAGTCGCGGAGAGTCCTCGACGAATAGATCGTCGTCGAAACGCAGCATCTGGCCTTCTGGCAGAAGTTCTTCGATTCCCATCTCACCGCCCTCAATCCTGGCCGCCGGCTGAAGCTGCAGTTCATGATCCTCGCCTGCCGGCTCCTCGGCACCACGGGCATCCACCTCGTCCTCGAAGCGATCGAAGTCCATGGCGTGCGGAAATATCTCTCGCTCTGGGCCATCTACAAGGACCAGCCGCTGGGGAACGCCCTCAAGGGCATCCTGATGGACGAGTTCAAGCACGAGGATGTGCTGGTCTCGCAACTGACCGAACGGAAAATCAACCCGGAGCGGATCCGGAACATCTTCCTGGGATTGAACGACGGGTTGGTGGAAATCCTCGGCGCCGTGAGCGGCTTCTTCGGCGCCTTCGGCGACGCGGCAACCGTATTGATCGCCGCCTCGACCACCGCCGTGGCCGGATCCATTTCCATGGCCGCCGGCGCCTACGCCGCGCTGAACTCCGAAAAGGAAGTCAATACGACGGAGTTTCTGAGGAAGCAGTTTCTGGGGGAACAGACCGACGCGCACATGGAAGACCAACCCTTCGGATCGGCCCTGTTGGTGGGCGGCAGCTACTTTCTTGGGGCGCTGGTGCCGGTGCTGCCGGTCCTGCTCGGCGCGAAGACGGCGGCCGTATCGCTGTTCACGGCCGGTGCCATGACCATCCTGGTCTCCACCCTGCTCGCGTTTCTCTCCGGCATGGACGTGGGGAAACGTATCGCGCTCAATCTCGTAATCATCACGATCGCCGTCGGCGTCACCTACGCGATCGGGATTGTCGCAAAGACCTTGTGGGGTGTGTCGGTCTAGCGAATTAACGCGCCCAAGTCTCTTCGGGCGTGTCCTTAAAAGGAAATACCAGCAGCATCCAGCCGAATAACTGAGGCACAAACCGGCCTCCGGCTTTCTTGCACTCCGCTTCAGCGGTAATCGAGCCCCTCACACCGAACAGGGTCCAATCGGTCGTCCCTTTTGGCGGGATGCAGACGTTGATATGCGCATGCCACTGAGCCACGCTCAACGGGACGAGCAGATGAAGTCCACGCTCACTCGCATCTTTCGGCGCCATATACATGGCGCCGATCAACTCGTACTCCTTCCCGACCCTTTGATACAGCAGCGTCGTGGGTTGCGCAGGATCAAACTCGAGCGCGGCCTTGAAGCCGTGAAACTTTTTGGTGAAGTGGTAATAGGACTGCGGGGCCTTCGGCAGGAACGGCTGAAACCCCTTATTGAGCGCCACCCGGTAATCCCTGTACTTCTCGATGGCCTGCCGAAGCGTCTGCGCGGCCTGCGCCGCCCGTTCGTCGTCCGCCGGGTCGGCTTTCCGCCTGACCGTCCATTTGACGTGGGGATCGGCCTTATCCTGCGCATGCATGGACTCGACCGCCGCCTGTTGATGCAGCGCCTGGGTTTCGATCACCTGCTCGGTCGCCTCGTCGGCGGCCATGCCGGGAGACAGGCCGGCTAGGATACTCGCCAGCGTGATCACGATAGCACCGAGGCACTTGCTCATCAGCATAAAGAGACCGTCTTAGGCTTGGGTGGTGTCGTCCGGCGCCTGGCCCTGCGGACCGCGTTACAGCAACAGAATCGGCACCCAGATCGGCGCGGTAATCACCCCGATGATGCCCACCGCAGCCACGGGATAGAAGATCGCAGCGGCAGGAACTTCCCACAGCCGATTCCAGCAGGAGTGGCGGTGGTCCTCCAGCCATTCGTTGCGAAAAAACGGAAACAGTGTCTTGCACGTCCCTGTTTCCGGAGCGATGGCATAGGCCGTCATATCCCAGTCCTCCCCGATCTTTGCGGCCTTCCCGAGGACTTCGACCCGCCCGC
>JANOEZ010000283.1:0-3470 GCA_031413335.1 Nitrospirota bacterium | reverse complement strand
CGCGCGTTACGGCGGATGGTTCGGGAGAGATGGTTCGGACGGCTGAGGAGCATAGGGTACTCGGAAGGAGGGCGAGTGTCGAGGACGGTCGCTGCCTCAAAGACACTCGACATGAGCTATAAGAAAGGCGGCGGGGTATTGAGGGACCTTGGATGTCATGGGCTGGATGCTCTCGTGTACGCCACGGGGGCGACGCAGTGTCATGTCAGCACCGCCGCTATTGAATGGGACAAGGAAACGGACCGTCAGGTTATGAGCGAGTTTGCCCTGTCTGGCATCGAGCATCTCGATAAGAATGAGTGCCCGGTTGAATTTTCAGTCAGTTGGCTCTCCGATCAGGGGAACCATGTCATTTTCGACTTCGATCATGCCAAACTGAAAGCAGGAATAGGCCCCGAGGCGCAGTTGGAAATCGCGTCGCCCTTGCACAAGGACATGTGGACCAGATTGTCTCTGGACATTATAGGCGCCCGTTCCAGCTATCAGGCATTTTTTCTTGAGTGGCAGGATGTCGTATGCGCTTTCAGAAATGGACAGCCGGGAGAGTTGTCCGCTGAGAGTTCCCTACTGACGACGCGTATTGTCGATGACATCTATCGGCTGGGAGGGGGGCGATGATGCGTGTCGCGGTCCTCGGCGCCAATGGGCAAGTCGGCGCGGAACTGTGCCTGCTCCTTTCCCGGCAAGAGAAGGTGGAAGTCGTACCGGTCTGCCGCAATAGGATGGGATCCGCGTTTCTCCGGTTCAGCGGGTTGGCATGCCGCCACGGACAACTCACGGACTCGGGGGACGCACAGCGTCTTCTGGGCGACTGCGACGTGATTGCGAACCTCGCGCTGGTAAGTTTAGCACCCGACTATCGAGAGGCGATGGATCTCCACAACAAACTGATTCGCAATGTCGCGCAGTGCATTCCGAGGTCAGGGAAGCACATCTACTTCAGCACCATGTCGGTATACGGAGACGCGCAAGTACATCAGAAGATTGTCTGTCGCGACTTGTATGGAAGGGAAAAGAGCCGTTGCGAGAAAGTTGCGCAAGTTTCCGGGAAACGATTCGGACGCGACACGTACATTTTTCGGCTTGGCCATGTATGCGGCGAACTCCAGAGGATTACGCGGCAAATTCGTGAAGGGATCGCGTTACATCCTATTCCTGTTCCCGACCTTGGGCGCGCATCGAATACGGTGCATGTCGCCACGATTGTGGACGCGATTTTGAAAGTGGCGGCTGGAAGCGTGACGCCCGGAACGTACGACCTCATGAATATGCCGCAATGGTCGTGGAAAGAGGTATTCGAGTATGAAGGCCGAGCGATCGGGGTGTCCCCAAAGTTTGCCTGGTACGCTGAAAAGACAGGCATAGATCAGATGGATTTCGCCTCTCGCCAGGCCAGGCGCTGGTTGACAACGTTGGGTGGGAAGCCCCTTGCGAGGAGGGCCGGCTCACGGGTGCTGGGGTTGTTGCCGCCCCAATGGCTCAGCCGGCTGAAGGCGATGTATTCGACCGGGGCTGCAGCTGCGGAGATCGCCAAACTCTTTCCGGCGCAGGAACCGATGGATGCGGTGCTACGAAAACCGGTCGGGGGGAAATTCATCGACGCATTGACTCCCACGATCGATCTGCTCCGGCAGCCGGAGTTTCACCTATCCGCTCGTGATCGAACGGCTGCCTGGCCGGAGGACATTTCTATTGTCGAAGACGGAGTCGTCAGATAATACGTTGCAAAACTATAGACCGCAGGAGAGGTGCGTGACTCATGGATAGCTCAACAGTTACGAAGACAGCATACCGCGATCGACTCTACTCAAACTACGGACATGATTTCCAGGATGCCGGGGAGAAATTTGACCGCGAAGGAGCCTTGCGCTGGGCGCGCGCCTGTGCCTATCACCTGCGAGGGTGGCTCCCGGAGCAGAAGAAAGCCCGTGTCCTCGATCTTGCATGCGGGGCTGGAAGGCTCTTATTTTTCTTCTCAGATCGAGGTTACAGCGAACTGACAGGAGTGGATATCAGCCCGGACCAAGTCGCGCTGGCCCGGCAAGTGACCCCGAATGTGAAGCTGGAAAGTGTGCTCGACCATCTCGAAAACAATCCTGCTTCCTACGACATCATTACGGGATATGACATTATCGAACATTTCCACAAGGACGAAGTGCTTCGCTTCATCGATGGCTGTCTGAGCGCCTTACAACCGGGTGGCCGCCTGATTCTGCAGACTCCCAATGCAGATAGCCCATGGGGAACCATGCATCGATATAACGACTTTACTCATGAAATTTGCTTCAATCCAAACTCATTGACCAGGCTGTTGCGGGTTGCAGGCTTTTGCAAAATAGACGCGCGGGAGGCGGGACCGATCCCCTGGGGAAACAGCCTGACCTCTTCCCTACGGTATCTGATCTGGCAGATGATCCGGGTCGGTCTGCGTATATGGAACCAAGCTGAGACCGGTGCTGCCGGTGATGGCGTGTGGACCAGGGTATTCCTCATTTCCGGAGTCAAGAAGTAGCCGCCATGCGGATCTTGTACATCGGCCAGCTTTGGGAGGGAGGAACGGCGCTCGCGCGCATGAAGGTACTGAACGGCTTAGGCCATTCTTCCATTCCATTCGATGTTTCACCCTTTGCTGCCAGCGCATCCCGCCCACTTCAGTCCATCGCTGCGAGATTCAACGTTGGACCGATTCTGAGAAAGATGAACCGGGCATTGACGCAGCAAGCCGGCAGCCTTCGAGAGATCTCGTACATTTGGGTAGACAAGGGAGTCTGGATTTTTCCTGAGACCTTACAGCATCTGAAGCAGGTCACGGGCGCACAGGCTTTACACTATACGCCTGACTCACAGATCGTTTCGCAACGATCGAGACATTTCATGTCCTCGATTCCACTCTACGACGCTTTGGCTACCACCAAGGAGTGGGAGGTCGAGGCCTACAAGGAGGCCGGAGCCAAACAGGTGATTTTGACGTATCAGGGTTATGACAGCCGGTTTTCCCCCCGCAGGGTGCGAGCGGCTGAGCGATCCGCGTTCGATTCGGACGTCTGTTTCATCGGGCATACACAGAGGCATTATGCCGAGAGATTACAAGCACTGTCATCGCTCGGCATCCGGTTGCGAATCTGGGGCGATGCATGGCCGCGTTATGCGGAGAAGAACCCATGGGCGAAGGCGCTAGTCGGGCAGGGCTTATGGGGCGAGAACTACCCGACAGCGCTTGCCTGTGCAAAGATCGGGTTGGGGTTACTCGGGAGGCACATTCCTGAAACCTCCACCACGCGCACCTTCGAAATCCCCGCCATGGGAACGTTCTTGTTGGCGGAGCGTACCCCCTTGCATCAGGAGCTATTCGGAGAGGGTAAAGAAGCCGATTTTTTTTCCTCCGATGACGAAATGTTGGACAAGACCCGCTTTTACCTAACGAATAACGAGACGCGGGAACGAATTGCTGCAGCCGGCCGGGCGCGATG
>JANOEZ010000282.1:0-2388 GCA_031413335.1 Nitrospirota bacterium | reverse complement strand
ATCAGAGTTAGCCAGCGAGCGAAAATGCACAGGGATAGCCCAGCAAAAGCGGGAAAAGAGGGGAAAAAGCATGAAGAACCCCAGCAAGAAGCCGAGCGACCGAGCGACCGAGTAATGATACGGATAAACGAAACTGCGTGCGCCGGCGAGATCGCCTATGCAGAACCAGTTTTCATACAGCCAACTGGCATCAAAACTTCATTCTTCCGCTTAGTTTCGAATGAATATTAAATTTTGTTACCACAGTTTATGAAGTTGAAAATGGAGATTTTTTTTATAACGGAAACGGAACGGCTGAAAATTGTTTGCGAGAACGGTAGCGGAAAGACAAATGTTTTTCGAACACGTTCACTAGGTTCACGATTTCCGAAGGCTTAATTACTTTCGTTTTAGTTGTTAAAACGTTGTTTTGGTTTAAAGCTAAGCAACCGTACACAGAAACCCCCCCCCCCCTACTCGGAGATACAGATACGTGAGTTGGTTGGTCTTTCGGGTTCTCCATGTTCGCTCAAAAAATTTTCCTCGATGGTTCCTCTGCTCTACTATATCTGACGTCCTTCTAATCGTGGCAAGTTGTTTCTTTTGACTGATGGCGTCATCTTCTGTTCGTATTCGCTCACGTTTGCCACCTGATCCTGTTGTCGGAATGCCAGTCGATGCAAGTGTTCCAGATGATGTGTCCATAGATGAGGACAAAGAGAAAGCGTCTGAACTGAGCCGTCGTGTAATAAAATCGAAAGCGTGGGATCATTTTGAGAGTGAAGATCGGAAATCCTTTCAACGCTGCTGCGAGATATGTTTACGGAATTCCAATATTTTTCGTGTTAACAGTTGTTGGTGAATTGAACCGATCATGAAACGGTTTTTGGTTAACAACCGATCGTGACCGATCGCAACCGACCGAAACAAGGCAATCGGTTTTCTCAGAAAAATCGTGATTGATCGTGACCGGTTGTGACCGATCGTATCATGCCTAGAAGGAACTGACGGTTCCGAATTCGGAGGAGATCCTAAAAGGCTTGAATCTGCGCACCAGTGGACCGAAAGATCAGATGGTGAAGCGCATTTTGGAGGCTGAAAAAATCACGGCGGATGCTGCCACCAACCGCTGACGGGAAGAATCAACCAAAAGAGAGCAGGAGGTTTGCGATCAGGACCTGCAGAATCTGGCCAAAGAATAGAAACTGGTTGCGAAATCGGTCGAGATCCTGACCGAGAATAATTTCATCACGCTCACCGATTTTGGAAATCCTCGATGCTGCGGATCTAAAAGAGCTACAACTGCCGTATCGGGACCAAAAAGAGATGCTCGTGCGCATCGGAAGAGCTGTTTCGGTGCAGGTTGCGCAACCCAAAGAAGTCCCGAGCAGGCGATTTCAAGTTGATGCCCACCGCATCAACGGATCAGATTCCAGTGAGTCTAGCGCTTTCAATCTTGATCACATCACTGATGATCTGCTAGAGCTTTCTTGTTGCGCTCGTGATTTGCGTCAGTCATATATGCTTTGCCCACCTTGTAGTGGTGCTGCTGTAAATCGAAAGCCAGATCCGATGGATCTTACATTGTCGGAATTCTTGAATGAGAGCTTGCGCTTGCTTTCACGGCTCGTCAGATCGAGGCAGAACCGTGAAGTCTCCATCGAATATTCTTCATATTTGGAATATTTGGTCATCAGAAGCGTGGATTTCTTTGACGAAGCTGTGCTTGCTTTCGGTCGCGAATTTCGTAAAGGAGTAGCTTTTTAGGGCTCATCTTTATCTGAGAGCGAGCTCCGTCGGACGATTGCGGACAAGCATTTCCATTCTGCTACTCGCCATGACACTGATATTATTTGACGCCCATCAGGACCGCGAGCCAACTTCGCTACGCTTTTGCCCATCCGATCACAGAGCACCGCCAACTCGTTCACCAGGGCGATATTGACCGACCGGAAGACGTTTTCAAACACCTTGGTCATCTCGGCCACACGGGTTGACGACACGGGGAAGATTTTCACGACCGATTGTTCGTAAAACGCCTGCGCGACGTCGCGGCACGCCGGCGTGACTCCGCCGACCAGCTTGAAAGTGTTGTGGGTTTGAAACGCGCGGTTCCCGGGGTCCACCCGTTCTGGCGAAAACGCCACATACAAAGACTGGCCGGCCTTCAAGCCTCCCGCGGTCAGGATCGGCAGCAGGACTTCCTCCGTCGTCCCCGGGTAGGTGGTGCTTTCGAGCACCACCAGCCTGTCCGGACGCAGATGGTGCGCCAGCTTCGTGGCGACGCTGACCACCGCGCTGAGATCCGGTTCCTTGTTCTTGGTGAGCGGCGTCGGAACGCAAATCAGCACCACGTCGCATTCGGCGAGCGCCCCGAAGTCCGAGGTCGCCGACAAGCGCCTGGCTTCG
>JANOEZ010000281.1:0-2593 GCA_031413335.1 Nitrospirota bacterium | reverse complement strand
CGTTCCACTGCGAGGCGCCCGCCATGCCGACGGAGGTCGCGATCCCCTGGACCAGCGGGCCGGTCGTCGTCTCGACGCCGGAGGTCCAGCGATATTCCGGATGGCCGGGACACCGGCTGTCCAACTGTCGGAATCGCTTGATGTCGTCGAGCGTGACCGACAACTGCCCCAGCGTCTCGTAGGCACGATTGACCGTTTTGACGCCGGTCAGGTGCAGCATCGAATAAAGCAACATGGAGGCGTGCCCCATGGAGAGCACGAACCGGTCGCGGTTGGGCCAGATGGGATCCTGGGGATCGAAACGCAAGAACTTTTGCCAGAGGCAGTAGGCCACCGGCGCCATGGCCATCGGCGTCCCCGGATGGCCTGAGTTCGCCTGCTGCACGGCGTCCATGGACAGAGTACGGATCGTGTTTACGGCCAGCGTTTCGATCGGCTGCGTCGCCATAGCATTCCTCCCAGTCACTCTTGCGCAAAGCCTACAGGCTTATCGGTCGGATAGCGGCGGTATTGTAGCGTAAGTGCGGGAATGCGTCAGGTAAATTTACGGAATGGTAGAGAGAACCGGAAGGGCGGTCAATTCCAGATGACGTCGTCCTGATGAATAAGAAAATCGATCATTTCCATGCGGTCGAGCATGAGACGCTGGGCCTTTTCGGACATCGGCACCACGGCGCCGATCGGCCTGCCCGACTCCATGTGTTCGAGCGCGGGCAACGATCGGAGAATCGACTTTTCATTTTCAGACCTGTAAGCGGCCATGGCGCGTGTCCTTTTCTGATCTGTCTTCATCATACTACGCAAATTCATGGCGTGCCACTGACCGGAGAAAGCGCCCCTAAATAACTGAAATTGCCTATTTTTTTAAGCGGGCTGTCGGCACGGAGACGGAAATCGCCATCATGGGGATTCACAAAGCGAGGATCCTCCCTAATATCGGACTCAGCCTTCAAGTCGGAGGCTGGAGTAGGCGGCGGCCCCGCGCGAAGATAATCGTCCTTATTATAGAGCGCGTTGTACGACAGACTGACGCGAGCCGACGGCGCGATCATGATGCCGGCGGTGTTCAGGCTGATAATATTGCCGGTGGCCTCGCTCTGCGACGCGCCGAGGAAGGCCGCGCCGCCTCCATTTTTCACAATGGTATTGCTGAGCAGCATGGCGCGGGCCTGATCCGTCACCACCACGCCTTCGAAGAGACTCCGCGTAATCACGTTGCGCTCCAAGCGAACGTCGGATTTCCCTCCCACCGTCACCCCGTGGTCGTTATCATGAATCACATTGTCGGCCAGTACGGCCTGCGAGTCGGCAAATTGCACGCCGGTCGTTTCGCTTCCGCCCAACGTGCACTGTTCGATTCGCACACCCTGGACCTGTTGCCCAAACAACTTACCGTTGATCACCATGCGACGCAGCACGATGCCCGTGCCGTTAAAAATCCCCATCGCCAGCCCGCCATGCTCCTGAATGGTGAGCTCGCTGATCTCGATATTCGACGCGCCGTAGGGCCATTTGCCGATGTGGAACGAGCCGACCAGATCGCGCCCAAGAATCCTCACCTTCTCCGCGCCATCGCCGAGGATCTTGATCCTGTCCTTGCTGTGAATGGTGACGTTTTCCGGATAGGCTCCGGCCTTGATGCGGACAACGTCGCCCTTGCGGGCTGCGTCGATGGCCTCCTGGATCGAGGTGTACTGCCCGCTGCCGTCAAGCGCCACCACCAGTGTCCTCGCCCCGTCAATGACCGGCGTCGCTCCACTTGAAACGATGGGGACCGCTGACGGTCCTGAGCAGGCGATCAGCCCGTTCATGAACAGCAGCACTAGAGAAAATTGGAGGTGCCTGGATCGCGGCATGACTGGGTGATACAGGCGAGCAGGAGATGATGTCAAGGGTGGAAAACGTTATTCGCTAGTCGTGAATCGTTATTCGCAAGAGGCGGATGACAATTGACCATTCACGACGGCTTCGTGCTATGCTCCGCGCATGATTCTGGTTGGACTCACCGGTGGTGTCGCCTGCGGCAAAAGCAGCGTGGCGCGCCTCTTTCAGGACTGCGGCGCCGTTCTCATCGATGCCGATGTGCTCGCCCGGGCCGTCGTCGAACGAGGCACGCCGGCTCTCAAGGATATCGCGCGCGTGTTCGGCAAGAAATCGCTCCTCGCGGATGGCACGCTCAATCGCCCCGCCCTTGCAAAGACTGTCTTTGCCAGCCCGGCGAAGCTCAAAAAACTCAACGCCATCGTCCATCCCCGTGTGGCCCGCGAGCAGGCCAAGATGATCCGCGTGATCGAAGCCCAGGAACCGCAGGCCGTCGCCATCTACGACGCGCCGGTCCTGATCGAAGCCGGGGCCCACAAACGCATGGACAAAATCGTCGTGGTCTCCGCAGACGAAAAGACCCAGATCAAACGGCTTCATAACCGCAATCACCTGTCCAGAACAGCAGCCCTCCGCCGCATCAAAATTCAGATGCCGCTCACCAAGAAAGTCGCGCTCGCCGACTACGTCATCGACGGCACGCTGTCCTACGCGCAGACCAAACACGAAGTTGAGCGGATTTACGAGGAACTGAAAAAGCTCGCCTGACCGG
>JANOEZ010000280.1:0-2211 GCA_031413335.1 Nitrospirota bacterium | reverse complement strand
GAAAAGAGCAGTGGGTTTGGGTGGACAAGGAATTTGGGGGGGATTTGGTCTTCTCAGCTGTCGACAATGCGAGCTGAAAAGAGGAGTGCGTTTGCGCCGTGATCACGACGAGCATCTTGCAGACGGGGATGACGACCAGCTCGATCATCGATCGACCTCCCCGAGCACGATGTCGATGGTGCCGATGAGGGCGACCACGTCGGCCAGCAGGTGCCCGCGCGCCAGGCGCGGCAGCGCCTGCAGGTTGCACAGGGACGGTGGCCGCACGCGGAGCCGGTAGGGCGAGAGCGACTGGCCGTCGCTGACGATGAAGAAGCCCAGTTCGCCCTTCGGCGCTTCCGTCGCGCAGTAGGTCTCGCCCTTCGGTGGCTTGAAGCCCTGGGTGAAGATGATGAAATGGTGGATCAGGCTTTCCATGTCGCGCATCACGTTCGCCTTGGGCGGCGGGATGATCTGGGGCGCGTCGGCGATGATCGGGCCCTGGGGCATCTGCGCGAGGCACTGCCGAATGATCCGCGCGCTCTGCCGCATCTCCTCCATCCGAATCCAGTAGCGGTCGTAGGTGTCGCCGTTTTTTCCGACCGGCACTTCCCATTCCACCTTATCGTAGGCGCCGTATGGCTCCATCTTCCGCACGTCATACTTGACGCCGGAGCCGCGTAGCGGCGGGCCGGTCAGTCCGAAGTTGATCGCATCCTCCGCCGAGATGACCGCCACATTTTTGGTCCGGCCGATCCAGATCCGATTGTTGGCGATCAGCGAGTCGTACTCGTTGATGTGCGCCTGGAACGTGTCCAGGAACGCGTTCATCCCCTGGACGAGATCGGGCGTGAAGTCGCTGTCCACGCCGCCGATGCGGTAGTAGTTGAGTGTCAGCCGCGCGCCGCAGAGCTTCTCGAACATGTCGAGCAGCACTTCGCGCTCGCGGAAGGTCCAGAAAAAAACCGTCATCGCGCCGATGTCGAGCGCCTGCGTGCCGAGCCAGAAGAGATGCCCGATGATCCGCTGCATCTCGGCCACGACCGTGCGGATGTACTCGGCCCGCTCCGGCACGGTGAGCTTGAGCAGTTTCTCGACGGCACGGACATAGGCGTAGTTGTTGGTCATCGAACAGACGTAATCGAGCCGGTCCGTGTGGGGGATGATCTGCATGTAGGCCAGTCCTTCGGACAGTTTTTCCACCCCGCGGTGCAGGTAGCCCAGGTCCGGCGTGGCTTTGACGACCCGCTCGCCGTCCAGTTCGAGGACGACCCGCAGCACGCCGTGCGTGCTCGGATGCTGCGGCCCCATGTTCAGGAGCAATTCCTCGGTCCGGTGCGTCGAGCCGGCTCTGCTCTCGGACCGGAAGACTTTTTTCTCCGCTTCGGGCACCTCGTTGTCGTCCGATGCGGCCGCCGACTCGTCCATCTTCGGCAGGAACGGGAAACTGCTCCGCCAGCCCCTGCCTTCCGTGGGGAAATCCTTCCGCAGTGGGTAGCCCTCGTCGTACGTTTCCGGCATGAGGATGCGCCGCAGATCGGGGTGCCCGCTGAATGTGATCCCCATCAGGTCGTAGGTTTCACGCTCCATGAAGTTGGCGCCCCGCCAGACGCCGGCGACGGACGGGATCGTCGGATGGGCCTCGGTCACGCGCGCCTTGAGGCGCAGGCGCACGGCGTGCGGCAGCGACAGGACGTGATAGATGACCTCGAACCGTTCGGGGTCGTCGGGATAATCGGCTGAGCAGACGTCGGTGATGTGGTCGAAGGCCATCCGTGGGTCGTCGTGCAGGAACCGCGCGATCTCCAGCATGTGCGCCGCCTTCACGCGCGCGGACAGGTCTCCGCGATCCTTGTCCTCATGGACCGACAGGACCGCGTCGGGGAACTGGGCCTTCAGTATGTCCAAGACAGGGTGCATGGTCACATCTCAAAGCCAATAAGCTTACAAGTAACAAGCTGACAAGTTCCGGCTCAATGGGACCGCGGTGGCACCTCGCCTTCTGCAAAGAATTTGGAAGGCTCTTCCAAGGTTACAAGAGCACAGACCCCCAACACAATGTGAAAGGCACCGACAGGTATGCCATCTTTGTTAGCGTCCACAAACGGCACGCCATCGGCTATCATCTCGCCTTGCTCTGCGCCGTCTTCCGCTTTGGCTTCGCCTTCAGCAGGAGCATCTTCTTCGCCTTCGACTGTTTCTTCGCCCTCCGCATCACCTGCTTCCTTGGCG
>JANOEZ010000279.1:0-1562 GCA_031413335.1 Nitrospirota bacterium | reverse complement strand
AGAAGATCTTGAAGTATCTCCGCCTGGGAGGACTGCTAACCCAGTGGGACGAGCTGCTGGCCGAGGCCCGCCAAGGTCGTTTCTCTCACGAGCGGTTGCTGAAGCACGTGTTGCAGGCGGAATACCGCTGTCTGCTGATCGACGAGGTGGGGTATGTGGAAGTGGAACCGGCGCAGGTCGGGTTGTTCTTCACGCTGATGCAAAAGCGGCACAAGGCCCGGACGACCTTCATCACTTCGAATCTGGGCTTTAGCGAGTGGGGATCGTTCCTCAAGAACAACCACCTGACCTCCGCCTTGCTCGACCGGCTGACGGAAAACACGCATCCGATCAACATGAAGAACTGCCACAGCTTGCGTGCCAAGCTGGACGAGGGCGGAGCCAGCGACGCGAAATGAACGGCGACGATCTTCGTCGGCGTGCCGCCGTGGTTCGAGAGATCGCGTTGGAGACCGTGTTGATCCTGCGCGGTGCCGTGCGCGATCGGCACGACAAGTCGAAATGGCACACGGAACAAGGGCCGCTGTCGGTCTCGGGGCCCAAGTTCATGAACTGGCAGCGAGAGCGCGGTGGAGGGGGGGCGATCGACCTGGTGATGTACCTGGCCGAGGCGGACTACCGCACGGCGGTGGGATGGTTGGAACAGCGCGTGGCGGTCGGTCGTCTCGCCGTTGTCGCAACCGCTCGTCACTCCTGCCACCAGAAACCCTCCGCGGCGGAAGGGTCGCACGAGTTGCGATTGCCGGTCCGCGACGATCGCCTGCTGCACCGGGTCATCGAGTATCTCACTCGGCGCCGTCATCTTTCGGCATCGCTGCTCGAGCCACTCGTTGACTCTGGCAAGTTGTACGCGGACAGCCGGGGCAACGCGGTCTTTCTGTTGGTGGCGGGCAAAGCCAACCGGCCAGTCGGCGCGGAACTGCGTGGCACGGGGCCTCAGGTCTGGCGCGGGATGGCGCCCGGTACCTGCAAGGACAAGGGCTACTTCTGGATCGGCGCCCGTGGTTCCCGGGAGATCGTGCTCTGTGAGTCGGCCATTGATGCGATGAGCTGTTTCAAGATCCATCCGGAACGCATCTGCATCTCGACTTCCGGCGTGCGAGCCAATCCTCGCTGGCTCCGCGAACTGATCGCCCGCGATGATGACATCCACTGCGGCTTCGACGCCGACGCCCCCGGCGACGCAGCCGCCGTGCAGATGATCGTCTTGCATCCCACGGTCAAACGTCTGCGACCACTCGCCCACGACTGGAACGACGCCCTCGCATCCAGCCAATAGCAGCCCTCTCATTCTCGCCCACCAAGCATTGCCAACATTCAGGCCAACCGGCTCGCACCACTCCGCGCCGCGAGCCAAAGGGTCAGTTTATCTGAGCGTAGAGGGGTCAAATTATCTGAGTGCCATAGCGTGGGCCGGCCGGGACGTGCATCACGAGGAGAAAGAACGCGAATTCGCGAGTCTTTCCCCTGCCGAACGGGCTGGCAAAGATCCTCCTGCCAAGCATCGTTTCCCGACGGGATTCCATCGCGGCCAGGAACTCTTTGGCCAGCAGTCGAGCCGC
>JANOEZ010000278.1:0-1046 GCA_031413335.1 Nitrospirota bacterium | reverse complement strand
CATGACTGGTTGCCCTTGCGTGGGAGACCGCTGCGCGCTTCGTGTTATTGCTCTGCGGCCTTTCTTCGCAATACTGTCAGCAACTTAGACTCATCTGCCCCCTTGGTCAGTCCATGGCGGCGCACTGAGAGTCGTCGCTATGCCAGTGAAGGCTTGAACGGCCTGTAGCATTCCGCACCAGCCGGACAGACTTCCGTGTAGCCTTTCTCTTCAACTCTACCGAGAAACATTTTCGCGCCTTCCCAACTCCTTGTTTGAACAGTACAATCCAGCCCTTGCACAAATTCCAACTGGCATGCCAATCGCACAGAGCAGAAGCAGTCCAAGTGGTGTCCATAGAGAGGAATGCGATGAAATCCCGTGACCTGTTCGCTTACATGGTGGCAGCAGCAGGATTGTGGGCGTTGGCACAGCCTGCGTGGGGAGGCAGCGGTGATCCTGCCAAGGGAAAGATTATTTACGAGAGATCCTGCATGGCCTGTCATGGGACGCAGGGGAAGGGCGATGGCCCGACGGGGAAAGTGCTCGTTCCGCCGGCTGCGGATTTCACCAGCGCAGCGAGCAAGAAAAAATCCGATGCCGACCTGCTGAAGACCATCGAGAACGGAAAGCCGCCGACGGCGATGGTGGCGTGGAAAGGCCTGCTGTCCGATCAGGACATTCAGCATGTGCTGGCGTACGTGAAGACGTTGCGGAAGTAGGGAGCAAGGCATGACAGCTCGAAGCGTGGGCGTGGCGGCGATCGTCTTGTGGGTGCTCAGCGCCGTGGTCGTCGGATGGATGTTTGTGAAGGGATGGACGATGCCGGGCACGGACGGGCGCACGGAGATCGTCCTGGCGCCGGCGGAACGGGATCTTATACTGGGGGAAATGCGGGAACTTCTGAAAGCCGTGCATGGGGTGGTCACGGGTTTGAGCGATCCTGCGCAGGGGATGAAGGAGGCGGAGCGCGCCGCGCGTGCGGCCGGGATGAGCATGGCGGCCGATGTGGACCCGGCCATCATGCTAAAGCTGCCGTTACCTTTCAAGCAAATGGGCATGTCGGT
>JANOEZ010000277.1:0-3423 GCA_031413335.1 Nitrospirota bacterium | reverse complement strand
TCCTCGCGCTCCGCCCCTTTCCTGATCGCGTTCAGCCTGTCCTATCGGTAGGCATTCGTACGCTCGCGGCGTGACTCCGCCTGCCGGTGGTTCATTGCATCGTTATTTTTCAGGCGATCGGGGGTATCGTGAATTCGTATGTGTTGAAATTTGTGATCATGGCAGTTGTGTGTTGGTTCGCAGGGGGGATGCACGGTGTGTTCGCCCAGGGTCCTGCAGGCGTCCTGGCGATTGCCGGTTCCGTGCAGAATCAGGATCTGCGTCGCATCCCGCAGGCGATCGTGCAGATTCGAGATCAGGAGGGAACAGTGATCGCGGACGGCATCACGAATGATGCCGGGGAATTTTCCGTGACGGTGCCCGGAGCGGGCACCTATTCGGTGAGCGCGGCCCATGACACCTATCGAAGCGAGTATGTGATCGTGAGAATCCTGGCGGACGCGCCTGCGCCGATCAAGCTGACGCTGGCCGGATCGCAGGAAATCGCGCTGGAGGTCATCTCGCCGCTGCCGCCGATCCAGTTCAAGGCGTCCAGCGAAACCTACTCGGTCAGTCGCAAGGACATTGAAGCCCTGCCGCGCGGCAACAATGTCGAATTGCACGACGTGCTGCAGACGATTCCTGGCGCGGTCTCTGGCGCGTTGAAGCAACTTCACATCCGCCAGGACCATGCCAATTTGCAATTTCGCATCGATGGGGTGCCGATCCCGGACACGGTCTCGTCGACGTTTTCCGATGTGATTACACCGCGAGCCTGGGAACGGGCGGACATCATCCTGGGCGGGATGGAGGCGCAGTACGGGAACAAGACGGCGGCCATCGTGGATATCACGAGCAAAAGCGGGACGAAGCCTGGCTTCGGGTCCGTGCAGATGTTCGGCGGCTCCAACGAGACGGTCAACCCCTCCTTTGAATACGGAGGGACGGTCGGCGAGAAATTCCGTTACTATGTGCTCAACAGCTTCACGGCCACGAATCGGGGCATTGAGCCGCCGACGCTCGGACACTCCATCTTCCATGGCCAGAGTGAACGGAACCAGACCTATCTTCGCGGGGATTACCAGCACGACAACCGCAATAACTTTACCTGGCTGTTTCTGAATTCGGTCGCGAAGCACCAGATCCCGACCACTCCGGGCTTGTCGGCGAACGCCACGATCACGGGGCTGATCCAGGCGCAACAGCCCGGTTTTACTCCCGTGGCTTCGCAGGCGATCGACGAATCTCAGAAAGAAGCCAATCAATACGCGCATATGGTCTGGCGGCATGACGTGAACGCCACCAGCTTCTTCAGCCTGGCGGGGTATGTCCGCCATACGCGGGCCACGTTCAGGACCGATCCATTGAATGTGCTGGCGTACACGCGGGATGAAACCGAGCCGTTCTCCGCGGGCAGCCAGGATCGGATGGCCCATTCGGGCGGGATCCGGTTGGATTATACCTACACCCCCAACAGCCGGCATCTGATCAAGACCGGGTTCCAGGTCGACCGGACGCAGGCGATCAACAAGACCCGCCTGTCCACGTTTGCGGATGGCGGAGCGGGGAATCCGGTCGGGGCCGTCATTGAACTGCCATCGGACAACCGCCTGATCGGATGGCGGCAGGAATTCTGGCTCCAGGACCAGTGGAGCCCGAATGACCGCTGGACCTTCAATGTCGGTGTCCGAGGGGATGCCGTGCAATATTTAAGAAACGAAGGGCAGGTCAGTCCGCGGGTCGGTCTGACCTACAAGGCCAGCCAGGCCCATGTGCTCCATGCCTATTACGGCCGGCTCTTTACGCCGCCGAATCTCGAGGCTATCTCATTTGCCAAGCTGAATACGTCCGGCACCAAGGCGGCGCCGGAGAATACGACGAACAACAAGGTGCGGGCCGAGCGGGCGCATTACTTCGAGGTCGGCAGCTATCATGCGCTGACGCAAAGGGTGACGCTGGAGCTGACCGGGTACTACAAGCTGAGCCATTATTTATCGGACGCCGGCCAGTTCGGCACCACGCCGCTCTTGAATTTCTTCGCGTTCGAACGGGGGTGGTCGCGAGGTCTCGACGCCGCGCTCAAGGTGCAGTTCACGGAACATCTGTCGGGGCGCGGCAATGTCGCATGGGGGCAGTGCAAGGGATACGGCCTCCAATCCGGCCACTTCCTGCTGGAGCAAAAGGAAATCAACGATATCAATTCGGACGGAGGCGTCTTTTGCGACCATTCACAATCCATGACCAGCTCCGCTGTTTTGAGCTATGCATTTCTGGAGCACACGACCCTCACCGGCCAGATGTTCTACGGGTCCGGCCTCCGGGCGGCGGAAGCAGGGGCCAAGACGAATTCCTCGCACAGCCCGTCCTACACGGTTTATAATCTCTCCCTGTCGCACATCATTCCCTTGCCCAACAAGCAGAAGTTCCTGTTCGGCATCGACGTCGTGAATCTGTTGGATCAGAAATACTTTATCAATCAGGGCGAGGGGAGCATCGGGTTGGGCGTTGCGCATACCGGGATGCCGAGATCATTTTTCTTGAGGGGGCAGTGGTTCTTCTGAGAGGCACAGGAGCAGGACAGTGCGGCAGGCTACTCGTTGTGGCGGGGATGCTGATGTGGCTGGGCTCGTCTTATGTCGGTGCGGCGGAAGGCGACCGGGCCACGCACGACTCGGACCACGATGAAGACGTCGTGCTCCTGCCGCCGGTCCACGTGCACGGGATTCCCCTCAACAAAGACCAGCAAGCGGGTCCGGTCCCCACGTATACGCCGTGGCCGGCCATCCCCCCGGTGCTCGAGGGGAAGGTGATCGATGATTGGATGAAGGCGCGGTTCCTGGTGGCCCGGGATGCCAACATTGATGTGGTCGTGTTGGAGCCGTGCAAGCATCGCGAACTGACCGGAGCCGGTCTGGCAGCCTTGCGGCAGTGGAAGTTCGACCCGCAGATGCGCGGGGATGAAACGGTGGACGGGGAGCTGACCGTGCGGATTCATTTTCGGGCGGAATGAAGCGTGGAGTGATCTTGTGAACTGGGATGTCGCGCTGTTTCACGCGATCAACGGACTGGCCGGGGGATCCGAGTGGCTGGACTGGCTGATGTTCCAGCTTGGGCACCCGAAGTTTTTGTTGCTACCTGGCCTGCTGGCGATTGGATACTGGGCCTGGATGCACAAAGTCGAAGCGGCCATCGGTGGCCCGGTGCTCTATGCCACGCTGGGGATTGGAGACTTTCTGGGCGCCCAGATCAAACATCTGGTCGAGCGGGCGCGGCCCTGCCGGGCGCTGTCCGGTGTGCACGAATTGGTCGGCTGCGGCGGGACGTTCAGCTTTCCGTCCAACCATGCATTGAACACGGCGGCCGCGGCGGCGTTTCTTCAGGTGTTGTACCCGGCGACGGGGTGGGTGAGTTGGCCATTGGTGGCGCTGATCGGGTTCTCGCGGG
>JANOEZ010000276.1:0-3599 GCA_031413335.1 Nitrospirota bacterium | reverse complement strand
GACTCACCGACTGCGCGGTGGCCATAGTCGGCCAGATACTCGTCAAACCCACGCAGGAACGTCGTGCCGGTCAGCCGGACACGAAACGGTGACGGATTCCACGGGTCGGCTAGGAGAAACGTTCGGGCCGCCGGATCCTGTCCGGCGGTTTCGGCCAGTTCCATCAGCCGAAAGATCTGCCGGGCGCTGATCACCTGGCTGCGTCCCTGGAGCGAGGCGCTGAGCAGGATGTGGCCCTCGCGTCCGAGGCGCCGCTCCAGCAACAGGCGCAGCAGGTAGAGCCCCTGCGAGACGCCCCCGACGGTCGGGAAGGTGAGGTCCCGTTCATAGAGTTGCCGGCCGAGTTGATCGAGCCGGCCCAGCAGGTCTGCGGGCGGGAGCGTCTGCAACGACTCGATCCTGTGTGCGTCGGCGATCCGCTTGATATCGGCGAACCATCGGGGGGCGACCCGCGCCGCGCGCCGCATCTGCCACTCCATCCAGATACCGGCCGGGAGCAGTCTCCACAGGGGCAGGCGCGGCGGTCGGACCGGCAGTGGATGGAGTTGCCCGCCCATTTGGTCGGCGATGGAATCGGGATTGCCTCCGAGTTGCGCCATGAAAAACTGAAACAGGCTGACGTTGATATAGGGCCGTCCGCGGATGATGCGAACCGACGACACACCGGGCGGCAGGGTGCATCCGAGCGTCCGGTAATAGCGCAGGATCGCCCGGTCCATGAATTCCTGAAGAAAGGAAATCCCCAGCGGGCTGGGAAGATCCGGCATGGTTTCCTTGAAATTCGCGCGGGACCAGACGCACATCGGCTCGGTCAGCGTGGCCGCGGCGCGTATCGGCGGGATCGCGCGGGCCTGCAGAAACCACAGGGTGCCGTCGGCCAGCGCCCACTCGACGTCCACGGGATGGCCGAGCTTCTGCTCGATGGCTCTGATTCGCTCGGCCAATACGAGTGTGTCGCGGTCAGCGAGAACCGGCTGGGAGTGGTCCGCATCGGCAGGGTGCCGCTCCACAATTTGCGGCGCGACGCCGGTTTGTACGACGAGTTGATCCGGAATGGCCTGCCCACTCACGAGCGGTTCTGCCAATCCCTTCACGGCATTGATCACGACCACATCCAACCGGCCCGTGACGGGATGTCTCGAATAGGCCACCCCGGCTGCCTGGGGCGCGAGCATCGGTTGGAGGACGACCGCCATGGCGGGAGCTTCCCGCCGCCCCACTCGTTCATGGTAGGCCACGACGGCTGCCGTCCAGATCGATGCCCAGCAGTCGACAACCGCCGCGGCGAGTCTGTCGGCCGGCACGTCAAGGATGGTGGTGTAGAGGCCGGCGAATGTCGCGTTGTCGGCATCTTCGTCGGTGGCGGATGAGCGGACGGCCCAGCGTGGTGCGCTCTGCCGCGCCAGTTCGTATTGGATCGCGTCCAGAATGGAGGGTGGGATCGGGGATGACAGAATCGCCTGACGGCAATCAGACAGCAGGCGATCGCGGTCGACTCCTGCCGCCGCCAGCGTCTGTTGCCAGCGTCGTGCGGCGTCGAAGCCGGCTTCGCGCAGCGCGTCGTGATATGCAGCCGTCGTCAAACAGAAACCGGACGGGACACGAAACCCTTCGCGGATCAGTCGTTGCAGTCCGACCGCCTTCCCGCCAACAAGAGAGAGGTTCGTACAGTCGGCTAACGGGATGACGTGGGGATGGCTCATGTGACGATGAGGAGGTAGAGGTCGTTCACATTCGTGCCGGTGGATCCCGTCACGATAGGCCCGCTGGCTTGTGTGAAGAACGAATGGGCGTCGTTCCGTTGTTACGGAGTCTTATCCTGCTTGAAACACTTCAGCGAGCAGTCTTGTTTGGGAACTTTCAACTGGTGAGTCCCCTTCGGCAGGTATTCTTTTTTGATCTCAGGATTGAGGAGTTTCAACTCGAGAAAATAGGACCCGAGTTCCTGGGCGAGCGAGGCGAGATGCTTTTGCGGTTCCTTGATCGTGACGGTCACGGTTTCGGTGTCCAGCGGGACGTACATGTCCTGCTTGGTCAGCCCCAGATATTTTTCCGGCTGGGAGTAGATTTCCTTTGCGGCGATGATGCGTGGCACGTAGCGCATCGTCTCGCGGACGAGATGCAGCTTCCAATAATCGTCCACCTTCTGGGCCTTGAGCTGTTTTCTGATCCGCTCTTCGCCGGCGTTATAGGCCGCCATGGCCAGAAACCAGTCGCCGTCGAACAGGTCTTTGAGGTATCGCAGGAACTTGACCGCGGCCTCGGTGGACATTTCCAGGTTGCGCCGGTCGTCCTTCCATTGATCGCTCTTGAGCTTGTAGCGCTTGCCGGTCGCCCCGATGAACTGCCAGGGGCCCGACGCCTTGGCGCGTGAATAGGCCGCCGAGATGCACTTGCTTTCCACCAGCAGCATGAACTTGAGATCGTCCGGGAGGCCCGCGTCGGCCAGTTGCTTTTCGGCGGGTGGGAAACAGCGTCCGGTCCGTTTCGCCAGGATGATGCTTTCACCCTCGTCTTCCAGGAATTGATAGAACTCGTACTCGATCCGCTCGCGGACCTGCCAGGAATCGACCGGAATGGATTGTCCGCCGAATGTCAGCTTGTCGGGCAGCTTGAAGGAACTCAGGAAATGACGCGCGCCATCGCGCTTGATTTCGGGGAGGATGATGAGTTGATCCTCCGGCTCCTGGACGTCCGGCACCTCAGCCGCTTCGATCTTGTCCGGTTCGTCGGCATGTCCGTTTGTCTGAGGAGCGGGAGCCGCCGTCGATGGAGTCGCAGGAGTCGTTGAAGTCGGAAGAACGGCCGGAGCCGGTCCGGTCTGAACGAGAGCTGCAGGCGCAGTTGGAACTTCGGATGCATGAGGCGCGGACGGTGGTGTCGTGCTGTCGGAAGGAGGCTGTGCCGACGCGGAAGCTGTCTCGAGCACGAAGGCGAGCAGCAGAAACGTGAACGCGGTATGAACCATTGCGGCCCATGCTATCAGGAAAGTATCGGTGCGGCAAGGCAGGCCACCTCTCGTGGTAAACTGCCGCCATGCGAAGTCTGATCATGGTCCAGCAGCAAGTCGCTGATTGCCGGCTCTGCCCGCGTCTGGTCACTTACCGTGAGCGGATCGCAAAAGAAAAGCGCCGGCAATATCAGGACTGGACCTATTGGGGGCGTCCTGTGCCGGGATTCGGCGATCCCAAAGCCCGCCTGTTTGTCGTCGGTCTGGCGCCGGCCGCGCACGGAGGGAACCGGACCGGCCGCGTGTTCACCGGCGACCGGAGCGGCGACTGGCTCTACGAAGCCCTGCACGCCTTCGGGTTTGCCAACCAACCAACCTCGACGCATAAGAAGGATGGGCTCCGCGTGAAGGATTGCTATATCGCGCCGGTCGTACGCTGTGCTCCGCCGGACAACAAGCCGCTGCCGAATGAATTCGATGCCTGCCGGCCCTATTTAATGGAAGAGTTGCGACTGCTGAAGCATGTGAAGGTCGTCGTAGTGCTGGGGAAGATCGCGTTCGATCACTATCTCAAGGCGTGCAAGCAGCTGGGGCAGTCCATCCCAACGCCGCTCCCGCGCTTCGGGCACGGGGTCGTCTATCGCCTGCC
>JANOEZ010000275.1:0-8002 GCA_031413335.1 Nitrospirota bacterium | reverse complement strand
GTCATCAACGGATCGCTGTTCAGCACGTAGAAGACGCGGGGACGCGGCGCGGCGGCCGTGCGGGTTTTGATCTCGGTCACCCGCCGGCGCAAGTCGGTCGCCACCGCATCGGCCTTCTCCGACCGGCCCAGCATCCGTCCGAGCATCTGGATATGCCGCAGCACGTCCTCCAGCGTATTGGCGTCGAGGATCACGAGCGCGATCTTGAGCTGGTCCAGCTTGCCCACCATGTCGGGCCGGATAAAATCGCGCGGCGCCACCACGAGCGTGGGTTTGAGACTCAGCACCACTTCGAGATTGGGAAAGGCGCCGCCCACTTTGGGCTTGGCCTGCGCCTCGGAAGGATAGTCGCAGAACGAGGTCACGCCGACGAGCTGTTCGCCGGCGCCGATCGCAAACAGCATCTCCGTCACGCTGGGCGCCAGCGAGACGATGCGCGTCGGCGGATCCGCGAGAAAGATTTTACGGCCGGCATCGTCCACGAATGTGCGCGGCGCCAGGTTGGCCATGAAGGGCATGCCGGTCAGAATGCCCTGCTGTCGTCGTTTCTTCATCGCGATCGAATCCGTGTCGTCGGCCAGAGTAATCTCTGGGATCAGCAGGTAGCAAATAGCCAATAGCAAGTAGCCAAGAACCAATACTCCAGGCCGCTCTGCTATGCGCTGCCTGCTATTCGCTATTCGCTGTTTGCTATCCTCTGCCAAAACAAAAAATCCCCAAGGCCTGTGAGACCCTGAGGATTGTCCCGCTCATCACCCTCACGCTTTCCCCAGCCCACGAGGGAAAGTCGATCATCAGTCGGGCAGGTTTTCTGGCTTCTGGGGTTTCACCGACTTTCCCCGCACCTTCCCATCCGCGCAGGCGGACAGTGGCTACCGCGGGCTTCGTCCCCAGTCACAGCGGCGGGACCGCGAGGGTTTCGCACCCTCTTCCCTTCACCCGGACTGTTGTGTTGTGAGCGCACTCTAGGTGAGCCCTGCCGCCGAGTCAAGGGCAAAGTCCTGCCCATCGCGCACGACGGGAATTGCAATCGCTCCAACTCTTTGATATATCCACCTGTCAGGAACACGCGTTCAGTCGGACAGAGGAACACGCCATGGGAAAGATGGTCGGCTATGTGCTGGTGCTGGCGCTGCTCGCAGCGGCCATCAATGTCGGCGGCCTCGTCTGGTCCGGCGCCAAAGATTCCGCCTCCGACGCCTTCACCGCCTATACGAATCCGCCTCGCGACCTTGTCGCCAGCACCCCCGCGAACGGCTATTTCATGCTCGTGGGGTTTGCGGCGGGTCCGAATGCGGACCCCGTCAAGGTCGGCTACGACATCTGGCGGGAAGCCGAGAACGCCCGCGGTCATTATTATTACGACTACGCCAAGGACGGGCGCGCTGAAGGGCGCGCCTCGCCGGACCTGACACAGATGATCCAGGCGTGGAAAATCGAAAACATTGTCGCCAAGCCTGACCAGTTTGAAGAAACACTGAAAACCTTTCAGGCCGGCTCCGGCGCGCTGCTGACCCGGTATCCGCAATGGTTGGACATGCCCTTCGACGACGAGGGGTACGGGCATGAGGGCAGCCCCCGGCTGACCGAGGTCTTCCTCGCGCACCGGGTCTATCTTGCGGCAGGGTTTGTCCAAAGCCAGACCAAAGGAGTTGACCGGCTGGCAGCGGACCTCCCCTCCTGGCGGGTGGTGCTGGCGCATGCCAAAACTCCGGCAATCAAGCTGCTCGCAGCGGCCGCCATCAGCGACGATGCCAGACTGATCTCGGCCCTGTTGAGCCGGCAACCGGACGACGCCACGGTGAGACGGTTGACGGGCCTTACGCAGCCGCTGGCGGATGAAGAGCGGGCGATGCGCTGGCCGGTGCAGCATGAATTCGTCACCGGACTGAGCCGGCTCAAATCCATTCCGCTAACCCAGGGACCGGCTCCCAAGCAGCAGTCCGAAGACCACGAACGCTGGCTGGCGGCCATGACCGGCCTGGCCGCCGACACCTTCGAACGGACCGAGTTCCTCGTTCCCACCAATCCCGTGTTGCTGGCATTGACAAAAAAGCAGCGCACATTGAATCTCTATGCCGGCTATTATGACGACCTGGTCAAGGCGTTCGGCAGCATCCCGATCAAATTGCCGACGCTGCACGATGCCACCAAACAAGGCCCACGCACAGTCCTCGACCCTTTTCTCAATCCCGTCGACAACATTTTCTCCAGCGTTCCCGAGCCGGCCTGGGCCCCGCTCCTCGGGTATGTTCGGGAGGCCGATGCGCGTCTCCGTCTGGCCAGCCTGCAGGTGGTCCTGCGAAACAGTCCCCGCCAGCAGAGCATGGCGGCCGCCATCGGCAAGGCGGGACCGGAGTTGTACGACCCCTTCACGGGCATTCCAATGACCTGGAACGCTTCGCAAGGCACGATCTATAGCGTGGGGCGCGATGGCCGCGACGACGGCGGGGAAAGTTCCTTCGACGTGAGCGTCAAGCTGGACGAACTGCCTCCGCCTCCCAAGGTTCCAGTGAAGGCCGTACCACCGACCAAGCCGGGGAAGCCGGAGAAACCTGCCGCCAAGCCCGCGCCAAAACCAGTGCCGCAAGCGGCTCCGAAAATCACTCCGCCTGCTGCTCCAGCGAGCGCACCTGCTTCGCAGCCTGCCCCGACGCCACCCCCGCCGGCTCCAGTCACTCCGAAGACTCCAGCTACCCCGACGCCCCCAGCCACTGCACCAGCCCCAGTTACTCCGCCGGTGCCCGCTCCAGCCGCACCAGCCACTCCACCCGCGCCAGTCGCTCCACCGGCTCCAGCTGCTCCACCAGCCCACACTGCGCCACCGGCTCCAGTCGCTCCGCCAACGCCGGCTCCAGCCGCACCGACCAATTGACCTTTCACGCCTGCTGCATGAGAATGGGCAGGCGTTTGGATCGATGACCAGCATCCGGTAGGAGCGCGCATGCGGCCATTCCGCAATCAGCGGGGCGCCATCGGCACCGTCGGCGACGTCCTGATTCTCCTGCTCGTCCTCATGACCATCGGCGCCTGGTGGGTCACCCAGCGCAATAAACCACGGACCGTGCCGCCGCCTGCTCCGACTGCGCCGATCGCCACCATTTCACCTCCAATCGTCGTTCCGAACCAGACGCTGCCTCAAGCTCCCTCGCTGGTCGCACCGGTACCATCGTTGCCGGGCGAGCCCCTGCGCGCCTTCACGCCGGGATCGGTCCCCGGCTCCCCACACGCCGCCGCCATTGAAACCATTCGCTCGTTGATCGAACAGGGACAGGACGCAGAAGCGGAAACCAAACTGGCCGCCCTGCCGCAGGACGCTCTGACCAATGACCAGAGCCGGCAGGCCGTATCGGCGCTCTGGAACAATCTCGGCGCCCTCCGGCAGCGATCGCGCGGAGCGGCAGCGGCGATCCCGGCATTCAAAGCATCCGTGACGCTGGCGCCCCGCGAGCAGACACCTCGGCTGAACCTGACCCGCGCCTACGTCGAAGCGAAAGACTCCGCGCTCACACAGGAGTTTCTTGAAGGGACCATCCAACTCGCTCCCAACGATCCCCTGGCGCATGTGGCCCTGGCCGATCTGCTGTACGACAAGGACGATCTCACCGGCGCCGTACTCCATCTGGAACACGGCCGGCAACGCACGCCGGCTGGTTCGCCGGAACGGCCACATCTGGATATGCTGGCTGCCAGATTCTCGCGCGCCGAGAAGGCGGAGCAAAAGTTTTCCTCTCGCGAAAGCAGCCATTTTCTGGTCAAGTTCGACGGCAACGAGGATTACGACACCTGGACAAAAGTGCGGGACATTCTGGAAGACGCCTATCGCGACATCGGGCAAAAGTTCAGCTACTTCCCCGCCAAATCCATCACGGTCGTCCTCCACACCAGAGCGGCGTTCCAATCGGCGACCGGCAGTCCGGCCTGGGCGGACGGACTCTACGACGGCGTGCTGGGCCGCATCCAGGTTCCCACACAGGGCGCGCTGACGGACCAGGCCTGGCTGACCCGCGTGCTGCGCCATGAATTTGTCCATGCCCTGTTGCACCAGCGCATGGACGGAGGCCACGTGCCGAGCTGGTTGAATGAAGGATTGGCAATGCAACTCGCCGGCGGCGATGCCTGGCCGGACCTCGACCGGGTCATCAGGGGAGAATTCACGCTGATTCCGCTCAGCCATCTCGAGGGCGGGTGGACAGGATTTTCATCAAATCTCGCCAACATCGCCTATCTGGAAGGCAATTCGGCCACCGCCTATCTGATCGAACGGTATGGGATGGGCAAGGTGCAGGACATCATCGAGGCGCTGGCCGGCCACCAGCCCATGGCCGCCGCCATCAAGGACCGGCTGTACATCTCCTACGACGAATTCCAGCAGCGATGGAGCGAACACATCAATGAGAAGATCCGGGCGGGGAAATCGTAGCGGCTCCGAACCATGGGTAGCGATAGCGCGCGATCACGCGATAAAGCAGATAGGCGATCGGCCGCAGGAACGGCACACGCCAGAGCGCCAGCAGCACCCACCCGCCGCGCAGGCCCGGCAACAGCGGAACAAACGCATCCAATCCTTTTGTGATTGTCCCATCGGCTTCAACTAAAAACGCGGCGTCCGGACGGCCCGGTTGATACTCCTTTCCAAGACAATGGGCGGCCTCCTCGCTGTGATAGGACACCCAGCGGACATCCTGAACGTCGCCCAACCGCTCAATGCCGTCCTTTGCCGTTACACAGAGGCGGCACTGGCTGTCGTAGATCAGAATGCGCTGCAGTTGTGCCATGCGGCACGCTAGCATCCGCGTTCCGCGAAGGCAAGGCACGGAGGGTTCTGGTATAGTCGCGCCATGACGAACCGGACGGTCATGGCCCTGCTGGCGGGACTGATCCTCGCCGCAGCCGCGACACAGAATGACTCGCGACCGCTCGGCTGGGCGCTGTTTCTCTACGGCCTGCCGCTGGCATTGATCGGCTGCCTGCTGGCGAAGCAGCGGTGGGCCCTGATGGCAGCGGTGATGTACGGCACGGTGGGATTGGCCCTGGATATCTCGACCATCGTGCAAGGGCTCACGAAACCGGACGTGCCGCAGATAGTGACGGCCATGAGCGGCGCGACAGGCGTACTGAACTTTCTGCTGATGGTCTTCGGTGGAAACAGCTTCTTAACCGTTATGGGAGCTTCGTCGCCTCCAGAATCCCCCCAGCCCAATCCTCCGTCCCCTTCTTCATCGTAAGCGTCCGCACCCGACCGAACCCTGCCCGCTTCAACCATGTCGTGGTATCGCGCACCGAATAGGTATTGCCGTCATCGGTAAACAGCAACATGGTCACCGCGAAGAGCGAGGCGTCCTGAGGGTACAGCCCGTTCGCATCGTGCAGGAAGGCATCCTGGATCAGGAGGCGGCCGCCCGGTGCGAGCGCCTTCGCCATCTTCCGGAATAGCCGCTGATTCTCCTCCGGCGAATAAATATGAAGCACATTCGAGAACCAGATGACGTCGTACCGTCCTGTAATGGCCTTCGTGACGAAATCCAGCGGCAGGTACGACAGCCGCTTGCCCTGCGGCACGGTCGCGGCGATCTCTTTCGCGACGGCAATGGCCGGCGCGCGATCGCAGACAGTCGCCTTGAGCGTAGGATTCTGTTTCAAAAATGCCAGCGCATAGGTGCCGGGGCCGCCGCCAAGATCGAGCAACGTCCTGGCACCGCGCAGATTGACCCGGGCTGCGATCTTCGGCGCCACATCGAGCGACCGGTGGTGCATCGCCCAACTGAACCGGCGACGATAGGCCGGATCGTCCGGAGCGTCATTGTTATCCACGGGACGTCCCCGTTTGACCGACCGCGTGAGCTGCGACCAGTCATCCCAGTGGCCACGCAGCAGATCGAGATAGGCCCACCGATAGGCCGGACTCTTTTCATTGAGTTCTTTTCGCGCAAGCGGACTGTTCCGATAGCGGGAACCCGACTTAATGAGCAGACCGGCGCAGGCAAGATTGCGACAGAGAATCTCCAGTCCGCGAGCACTGACCCGAAGTTTTTTCGCCAAAGATGGAACGGTCCAGGCCTTGGCGCCGATGGCGGTGAATAGGTCGAGGTCCAGGGCCGTGAAGATGATCCGCGGCAACCGGTAGGCCGCGACGACTGCGCGAAAGTCTTCAAACGTTCGGATCGACGATCCCGCTGCCTGCCCTGCTCTCCCCACTTTTTACTTTTACCTTTTTACTTTTTACTTGCGGCAAATTGTCGCCGGCACCAGCTGACGGCCTGCGCGACCTCATCGAATTTCTGGAAGTCCACATTGCGCTGGAAGGTGACAGCGACGTATTGCTCGGTCATCTCCGTCTGCTCATCGAAGCCAGCGTCGCGCAGCGGCTTCCTGAATTTGGCGACCATGGGCTGGAGGTAATACTTGGCCTGCTTGGCCAGCTCGTCCGTGCCTAAATCCTCAGGCGTCCCGTCCGAAAGCAGGCTCTGGATGTCTTCGATATCCATGCCGGCCTGGCAGACCAGCCGGCCATCCGGGGTGATTTCAAGAATCCAGCCGTCGTCATCCAGGGAGAGCGCCAACGCGCCGCCCGGCCCCAGCTCATAGAACGCCGGCTCCACTTGGCAGAGCCGTGTGCGCGCTTCGCTCCATGCTGGCGCGGGAATTGGCGCTTCCTTTTCGCTCATGCGCGTGCCCCTTCGGCCAGACGAGCGCGTAGCGCTTCCAACCGTCCAATATTCTCCTGCAGCTTGGGCAGATTGTATTTGCGATCCATTTCGACCACCAATTCGAGCAGGTCGGCCGCTTCCCGCAGACGTCCCAATTGCTCAACACATCCCGCCATCACATAGCGCGCTCCGCCTGTCCGCAGTTCGTCACGCATCCGCTCCGCAATGGCCTGGCTGGTTTGGCAACAGGCGACGGCGTCGTCATACCGCTGTTGCATGAAATGCGTCCGCGCCATCATGCGCCAGGTATCGGCCATGCCGCCTTCATTGCCCAGCCGTTTCATCAAGGCCAGCGACTGCTCGTAATACGCCATCGCCTCGCGATACTGTCCGGTCTCCCGCGCGACAAACCCCAGGTCGGAGAAGAGCACCGCCATGGCGGTTTCGTCATGGGTCCGCTTCAGAATATCCATGGCTTCCAGGTAGGAGGCCCGCGCCCGCTCGTATTCGGCTCCGTCCGCGCGCAAATTGCCGAGGTTGGCCAGCGTCGTGCCGATCCCGCGCTCGTCCCCGAGCAGCTTCTGCAACTCCAGCACCTCTTCATAATAGCGTTGTGCGGCCTCACGCCGACCGCTGACGGCGCAGATATTGGCCAGATTGCCGAGCGTCGCCACGAGCGCCCGCTGATCGCCGGTCTTGCGGTCGCATGCCAGGGCCTTCGCGTAACACTCGTAGGCCTCCGTATAATGGCCGCGCGAGAAGTGCTCGTTGCCCTGGCGATTGAGTTGTGCCGACTCGTGTTCGCGCATGGTGGATCAGGAGAGAAATTTTTCAACGACCGGTTTGGCGTCGGTCATGATGGACGCGCCGTCGCCGACCAACAGCGTGTCGAAGTTATATTTCAAGAGCCGTTTCAATCCTTCCTTCGCCTTGGCCGCATCGGCATACTTCTCAGCCGGCAGCATGGCCACGGCACCTGGTGGCCTGCCGATCAAGGCATCGCCGACGATCAGAATGCCCTTCCCCTGCTGGATAAACAGCGCGGATTCACCCGGCGCCTTTTGATCGCTCAGCTGAATGGCCCAAATACCGCCGGACAGTAACTCGCCGTCCTTGTAGGTCTTGTCGGGTTTCACCGCCATCTGCGGCGCATCCGCCGCCGGAGCCCAGACCTGGCACTGGAATTCCTTCTGCAAGGCTGCGGCGTCGCGTTCGTGGTCGCGATTCGTGATCAGAATATAGTCCACCTGCCCGCCGCGTTTGGCCTGCGATAGTTCTGCCGCCGCCATCGGCGGAGGATCCACGAGAATTCGATGCTCTCCGATGGTCAGAAAGAGCCCGTTGAAGTCGAG
>JANOEZ010000274.1:0-3019 GCA_031413335.1 Nitrospirota bacterium | reverse complement strand
AGCCAGCCGGAGGCCTATCTGAAGAGCTTCAAGATTCACAGTATGGTGTAAGGGGTGGGGTGAGAGGAAGAGGAAGAAATGATGGCAACGCAAGGTAAGAGCAGTCCCTGGATGATCTCATGCTTTCTGCTGGCGGTCTTTTTGCTGGCCTGGCATTTCTTTACCTTGAGGCCGGCTTTTGAGCCCCGGGGGATGTCCGAAGAGCAACTGCAAATGATGGAATTCAACGGCGATATCATCCAGACCCCTGAAGGAGGATACGCTTGGAATCCTGAAAAGGAGAAAGTCAAAGGTGTGCCGGGACCGCTGCTGGTGTTTGAAAAAGCCCGAACGGAGCTCGCCGAGGCGTTTGTGAAAAAGGGGACCAACGACCATGGGATCGCGTATCTCGTGGCCTACACGGTCTCGCGCTTTGCGGCGGGCTTTCTGGCGGCTTCGGTGGTCGCGATCATGTTCGGTGTGTTGCTGGGGTTGAATAAAGCGCTGTTCCAGGCGGTCAACCCGTTCATCCAGATTCTCAAACCGATCTCGCCGCTGGCGTGGATGCCGTTGCTGCTCTATACCGTCAAGGATCCGAAATGGACGGCGGTGCTGGTCGTCTTTATGGCGGCGGTATGGCCGACCCTTGCCACCACGGCGTTTGGCGTCAGTTCCTTGCGCAAGGATTATCTGCACGTGGCGGCCATTCTCCAACTGACGTGGTTCAAGCGACTGTATAAAGTCATTCTTCCGGGGGCCGCGCCGACGATTGTGAACGGACTGCGGATTGCATTCGGGAGCGCGCTCGTGGCCGTGGTGCCCGCTGAGATGTTGCTGGGCGAGCTGGGCGTGGGCTATCTGAGCTGGATCGAATGGAACAATCTTGATATTGCCGGAGTGATTTTTGCCATCCTGGTCGTGGGAGTGGTCGGAGTCATTCTGGACTCAGGATTTAACAAGCTGGCAGGTTTTGTCACCTATCAGGAGTAAATGATGGCCTTTTTGCAGATCGATCATATGACGAAGTTCTTTCCGAGCCATTCGGGCGGGGACCCTGTCTGCATCTTCAAGGACGTGACGATCAAGATCGAGAAGGGCGAGTTCGTCACCACGATCGGCCATTCAGGCTGCGGGAAGAGCACGCTCCTCAATATCATCGCCGGACTCGAATCGCCTTCTGAGGGAGGCGTGATTTTGAACGGGCGAGAGGCGGCCGGACCTGGACTGGACCGGATGGTGGTCTTTCAGAACTTCGCCTTGATGCCCTGGATGACGGTCTTCGACAATATCCGGTTGGCGGTGCGGGCGGCCTATCCGGACTGGGACCGCGAGAGGATCGCCGCACACGTACACAAATACATCGCGCTGGTCGGGCTCAAAGGCGCCGAGACCAAACGGCCGACGGCGTTGTCGGGCGGTATGAAACAACGGGTTGGGCTGGCCAGAGCCTTCGCGATCGAGCCGAAAGTGCTGCTATTGGACGAGCCGTTTGCGCAGATCGATGCGCTCACGCGAGGCGTGATCCAGGAAGAATTGATTCAGATGTGGAACACGTCCAGAAATACGGTGTTCATGGTCACGCACGATGTGGATGAGGCGATCTTGCTGTCCGATAGAATTCTGCTCATGACCAATGGCCCGGGAGCGCGGATCGCCGAAAACGTCATCGTGACGATCCCGCGGCCACGAGCCCGCGTCACGGTCATCGAGCATCCCCACTATTACAAGATTCGCAACCATATCATTCATTTTCTTGTCGAACACGTGACGCATGAAGAAAAGACGGACAATTCCGGCAATGGTTCCGAGAAGAAATATCCGCGGGTCGTGAGTTTCGAACAAGAATCGCTGACACGGCAATAACCCGAGCCTTGCGGAGGGCTCATTCACTCATAAGGAGGGGGCGATGGAGGGGAAGAAGGCAAAGGATGTGATCAAGGCCAAGCGGCTGGAAAAGAAGGTGACCATTGCCGAGGTGGCGAAGATCGTGGGGAAGAATCCCACGTTTGTCGCGGCGGCGCTCAATGGAAACCATCGTCTGACCACGGAGGAAGCCAAGAAGGTGGGGGCGGCGCTGGATTTGGACAAGGAAACAACGGAGTCCCTGTCCAAATTCCCGGTCCGAACCGACTTTCCCAATACCACCGACCCGTTCAAGTATCGGTTGTTGGAGATCATCGGCGTCTATGGCGATCCATTGCGCGAGATGGCCAATGAAATGTTCGGCGACGGGATCATGAGCGCGATCGATTTCACGATCGACGTGGAAAAGGTGACCGGCGCTCAAGGTGAAGCGCGTTGCAAGATTACGCTCAACGGCAAGTGGCTGGAGTACAAGACGTTCTAGGCACGTGGCGCGTGACAAGTCACTGGCGGAAAGCCATGCGGCAGTTTGGAGTGCCGCGTTACAGTGAGTGCGCAAAACACAGGGAGGTCGATATGAGTAGGGTGTGGATCGGATTTGCGACGGTGGTCATGGGTGTATGGATTGGCACACCGGCACTGGCTGAAATCGAAAGCAGTGTCGTGGATGGCATCGCATATGGCAGCTTTCACAAGCGGAAGCCGACGTTGGATATCGCCAACAAGGCAGCCGCGGAGAAGAAAGCAACCCTGGAATCGCTCGGGCAAGCGTGCAACCTGCTGCCGATCCGAGTCGGGGCCATCTTGTCGGGTCAAGCGCCTCTGGAAAAGAAAACCGAGGCGTGCTTCGAAAAGGAACTGGGGTTAAAGCCGGGAGAACTGGCTCCTTTGGCTGAGCCTCCTGCCCGATGGAATGTGGGCTCAATCTATCGCTTGCACGAAGCCGTGGATGTCTATGGGCCGGCGATCCAGCGATGGATGAACGAACATTTCGGCGATACCATCATGTCCGCAATTGACTTCACTGTGATTGCGGAAGAAATCAAGGGGAGCCACGGGGATAAGCGCATCCGGATCACCTTTGAAGGCAAGGCGCTGCCATATTCCAATGATGAGGGCTGGTCGCCGGCCCATGCGAAGTAACTTGTTGGTAAAGGCTGCGGGGATCGCCGCCGGC